>NZ_JBNHFG010000016.1:0-66344 GCF_059090025.1 Arthrobacter sp. Y3224198 | reverse complement strand
GCGCCCCTGCCCGCGGGGGCAGCGCTGGCCGTGGACGGGCTGGCCCCGCTGGTGACCCCGGCGGCGGACTTCTACCGGATCGATACCGCCCTGGGTGTTCCGGTGATTGATCCCGCCCAGTGGCGCCTGCGGGTCACCGGACTGGTGGAACGCGAGGTCGAGCTGAGCTACGCAGACCTCCTGGCCCAGCCGCTGCAGGAAAGCTACGTGACCCTTGCCTGTGTTTCCAACGAGGTGGGCGGGGACCTGGTCGGCAACGCGCGCTGGCTGGGCTGGCCCGTTCGTGAACTGCTGGCCTCCGCCGGCGTCCGGCCGGAGGCGGACATGGTGCTCTCCACCAGCCGGGACGGCTGGAGCGCGTCCACGCCGCTTCAGGCGCTGACCGATAGCCGCGATGCGCTGCTGGCCGTGGGGATGAACGGGGAACCGCTCCCGCTGGAACACGGATTTCCGGTCCGCCTGGTGGTGCCGGGCCTCTACGGCTATGTCTCGGCCACCAAATGGGTGACCGAACTGCGCGTGACCCGTTTTGCCGACGACGCCGCCTACTGGACGGAACGCGGCTGGGGCGAGCGCGGCCCCGTCAAACTGTCCTCCCGCATCGATGTGCCCGGCCGCAAGCCGGTCTCCGCCGGGATGGTTACCGTGGCGGGCGTGGCCTGGGCGCAGCACACCGGGATCAGTGCCGTGCAGGTCCGGGTGGACGACGGCGACTGGCAGGACGCGCAGCTGGCCGCCGGGATCTCCGCGGACACCTGGCGGCAGTACTCCCTCCCGGTGCGGCTCGACGCCGGGGAACACGACCTCACCGTCCGGGCCGTGGACGCCAACGGCGTAGCCCAGGACGAGCAGAAACGGCCGGTGCTTCCCGACGGTGCCACCGGCCTGCATACAATTCGGGTAACGGTTCGCTGACCGGTCCGCCGGTCTCCTCCCAGCTCCGCCCCCGCCCGCCGGCGGCAGTTTCCGCTCGTTCCCCGCAATCCTGTCCGCTCCGCTAGGAGGAAGATGTCCCCGCAGCCCGTACCGCACCGTATTCCTGCCGGTGGTGCCGTTCCTGCCGTTCCTGCCGGTCCCGCCTTCGGTGTCGCGTCCGCGGCCAAACCCGTTCCGGCGGGCGCCGCCGCCCCGGGCCCGCGCCCGGTGGAGGCACACCGGGACGCTGTCCGGGAGCTGTTGAACACCTGGTTCCTGGCCCGTCCGCCCGCCAGCGAAACGCTCGTCCTGGCCGACGCTGCGGGGCGGGTGCTCGACGCCGATGTCCATGCGCCCGGCAGCCTGCCGCCGTTTACCAACTCGCAAATGGACGGCTACGTGGTCCGGTCCGCGGACCTGCTTGCGCAGGCAGCCGGCCCGGCCGGCGCCGGCGAAAGCGGCACTGGTGCCGGCAACGGAACCGGGCGGATCAGCCTTGGCGTCGCCGCCCCCATCCCGGCCGGGACCGCTCCGGACCCCTTGGAGCCGGGCATGGCCGCACCGGTGATGACCGGTGCCATGCTGCCGGCCGGCGCGGACGCCGTGGTGCCCATCGAGGCCTGCATTCCCGACCGGTTCCTGCCGGCAGAGGGCGGCGGAAGCGTGGAGCTTCCTGCCGGCATTCCCGCCGGGCAGTATGTCCGTGCAGCAGGCAGCGACATAGCCGGGGGCGCGCTGGCCCTGCCTGCCGGCACCGTCCTGGGACCGCTGCAGCTGGGCTTGCTGGCTGCCCTGGGCCTGGCGGAAGTCTCCGTGCGCAGCCGCCCCCGCGTTTTGCTCCTGACCACTGGTGACGAGGTACGCGACCCCGGGACCGTCCTGGCGCCCGGGCAGATCCATGACGCCAACACCACCCTGCTGCGGACCTCGCTGGAGCAGGCGGGCGCACAGGTGCTCCGTTCCCGGATCCTCGCCGATTCACCGGAGGAGTTTTCCGCCCGGCTCCGCGCCGACCTTGCGGCGGACACGCCGGACCTGGTCCTCAGCTCCGGCGGTATCAGCAAGGGCGCGTACGAGGTGGTCCGCCAGGCCTTGGCCACCGCCGATGTGCGGTTCCTGTCCGTCGCCATGCAGCCGGGCGGCCCGCAGGGGATCGGCACCGTGGACGGCATCCCGTTCCTCGGTTTTCCGGGCAACCCCGTCAGTTCACTGGTGTCCTTCGAAATGTTCCTGCGCCCGGCACTGACAGCTGTCACCGGCGCGCCCCGCCCGCGGACGCAGGTGCAGGCCCGCCTCGCCGCACCGCTGGGCAGCCCGCCGGGAAAATACCAGGTGCGCCGTGGCCGGTATGCGGACGGCATCGTGGAACCGGTGGGCGGACCGGGCTCGCACCTGGTCCACGCCCTGGCCGTCTCCAACGCCCTGATTGCAGTCCCAGCAGGGACCGAACACCTCCCGGCGGGCGCGGAAGTGACAGTATTGCTGTTGGACTAAGCCGAACCGGACTTGCCGAACTGAGCACCGAAAGGACCCCGCGTGAGCGCCCACCCCGAAGACCTCCACTCCGCCGGACTGACCCACGTCCGCGAGGACGGATCCGCGCACATGGTGGATGTGTCCGCCAAGACCGAAACCACGCGGCAGGCCACCGCCCAGGCGGTGCTGCGCAGCACCGAAAAGGTGGTCCGGCTGATTGCCGACGGCGGACTGCCCAAGGGTGACGCACTGGCCGTTGCGCGGGTGGCCGGGATCATGGCCGCCAAGCAGACCTCCACCCTCATTCCGCTGTGCCACCCGCTGCCGCTGACCAAGGTCACCGTGGACTTCACGCCGCAGCAGGGCGAAGTCGTTGTGGAGGCCACCGTGAAGACCAAGGCCCTGACCGGCGTCGAGATGGAGGCCCTGACGGCCGCCTCGGTGGCGGCCCTGACCCTGTACGACATGATCAAAGCCGTGGACAAGCACGCCCGGATCACCGACACCATGGTGCTGGCCAAGTCCGGCGGCAAAAGCGGGGACTGGGCACTGTGACCGCCCAGCCTGCCCCGGCCCGGCGCACCGCGGGGGTGCTGATCGCCTCCACCCGGGCGGCATCCGGCGTCTACCAGGACGAGTGCGGGCCGTTGATTGCCGACTGGCTCTACGCCCTGGATTACGACATCGTGCTGGCCGAAGTGGTCCCTGACGGCGATGAAGTGGCGGCCTCGCTGCGGCGGATCCTGGCATTGCAGCCGTCCGTGCTCCTGACCAGCGGCGGTACCGGCCTGAGCCCGGACGACGTCACGCCCGACGCCACCGAGCCCCTCCTGGACCGGCACGTTCCGGGAGTCATGGAAGCCATCCGCGCCAAGGGGCTGGCCGCCACCCCCATGGCAGCCATCAGCCGGGGCTTCGCCGGAACCGCGGGAAGGACGTTCGTGGTGAACCTGCCCGGTTCGCCCGGGGCAGTGGCGGACGGCCTGGCCGTCCTGGAACCGATCATCGGCCACATCTGCGGCCAGCTGGAAGGAAAACGTGAACACTAGCCAGGTCATCAGGGCCACCGTGTCCGAGGAGCCGCTGAGCAGCGCCGAGGCGGAACGGCTTACCTGGTCCCCGGACTGCGGCGCCGTCGTGACCTTCAGTGGCATTGTCCGCAACCACGACGACGGAAAATCCGTGACATCCCTGGGCTACAGCGCCCACCCCACGGCCGCCGCGGTGCTGGCCGCGGTGGCCGACGCCGTCGCCGCCAAGTACGACGGCGTGCGGATCTGGGTAGGGCACCGCACCGGGAGCCTGGACATCGGCGACGCCGCCCTGGTGGCTGCCGTCGCCTCGGCCCACCGCGGCACGGCTTTTGCTGCCTGCTCAGAACTGGTGGACACCGTCAAGGCCAACGTGCCCATCTGGAAGGAACAGGGGTTCACCGACGGCAGCACCGAGTGGGTAGGCGTCAGCGACCGACCCTGACCACCGGTAATCTGGAGCCTATGAGCGAAAAACTTGCCGTAGCGGTCCTCGGCGCCGCAGGCCGCATGGGATCCGAGGCAGTGGCCGCCGTTAAAGCCGCCGAGGACATGGAGCTGGTGGCCGCACTGGGGCGGACCGACCCGCTGGAGACCCTGGTTTCCGCCGGAGCCCGCTACGTCGTGGACCTCACTGTGCCGGACAGCACCGAGGACAACGTGCGCTTCGCCGTCGAACACGGCATGCACGCCGTGGTGGGCACCACCGGCTGGGACACTGCACGGCTTGCCCGGCTTCAGGAGCTGCTGGCCGCGTCCCCGGAGACCGGTGTGCTCATCGCCCCCAACTTTGCGCTCGGCTCGGTGCTGGCGTCGGCGTTCGCCGCCAAGGCCGCCCGCTACTTCGAGTCGGTGGAGATCATCGAGCTGCACCACCCGGATAAGGTGGACGCCCCCTCCGGCACCGCGGTCCGCACCGCCCAGCTGATTGCCTCCGCACGCAGCGATGCCGGCCTGCCGCCGTCGCCGGACGCAACGGCAAAGGCACTGGAGGGTGCACGCGGCGCCGACGTCGACGGCGTGCATGTGCACTCGGTGCGGCTGCGCGGACTGGTGGCCCACCAGGAAGTACTGCTGGGCGGCCCCGGCGAGCAGCTGACCATCCGCCACGACTCCTATGACCGCGCCTCCTTTATGCCCGGCGTGCTGCTGGGACTGCGGCAGGTGGCCGGCCACCCCGGACTGACCGTCGGACTCGACGGCTACCTCAACCTGAACGATTAAGGAACACGTTGTCTTTTTTCAAGGGCCTCTTCTCCAACCGCGCCAAGCTCGGCGTCGCCCTGGTGACCCTGCTGCTGCTCTTTTACCTGGTGGTTTCCGCCCAGCGGGGCTGGCTCCTGCTCACCTCCCCGGAACTTGCCGCCCGGTTCATGGGCGCCGCCTACCTGGTACTGCCGGTGGTCGGCGCATGGGCGCTGATTCGCGAACTTATGTTCGGTGCCCGGACGGAGAAGATGGCCGCCATCCTGGCCGACGAGGGACGCCTGCCTGTGGATGACCTGCCGCGCACCCCGGCCGGACGGATCATCCGGGAAGCAGCCGATGCCGAATTCCCGAAGTACAAGGCGGAAACCGAGGCCGCACCCGAAGACTGGCGCAGCTGGTTCCGCCTCTCCTGCGCCTACGACGCCGCAGGGGACCGCACGCGGGCCCGGCGCTCGATGCGGCAGGCCGGAAAACTGTTCGCCGCCAAGGGGCAGTAGCCGGACCGGAGCTTCGCTTCAGCGTTTCTGCCGCGCCGCGGGGGTCCGGCCGCCGGTGCCCCCGCGGGCCAGCCGCGAGATGCCGGAGACGGCAAACTCCAGCGGGCCGCGTGCCTGCACGCGGTGGAACAGGATAGCCAGGACCACGTAGAACACAGCCTGGATCCAGAACACCGGCAGCGGCTCCAGCGCCGGGTCCTGCTGGTCCACCACGGTCATGACCCAGACGTGGAGGCTGTACAGGGTCAGCGTCATGGCACCGGCCGCGGAGAGCGGCAGGAGCAGATTCGGACGTGCCCGGGTCAGCAACAGGCAGGCCCCGAGCACCGCTGCTGCCGTACCGGCGGCATGCAGCATGTCCAGGCTGGTATTGGAGTGCGGCCCGGCCAGCGCCAGCCACCACCAGGACCCGGTCTGCTCCACCGGGCTGAGATTAACCTCCAGCATCCTGGCCAGCGGCCAGCGCTGCCCCGATTCGGTTGCCTCCAGGGCCTCGAGGCCGCCCAAGCTGCCCAACAGGTAATACGACGCGAACTTCGCTGCCACCGCCGCGAACACTCCCGAAGCGAGCAGCCCCACCTGGACCGGCAGGCTCAACAGGTCCAGCCGGCCCACCACCATGCCCAGCAGGACGTAGCTCAACCACTGCAGCACCGGGTAGAAGCCGGTGACAAAGACATCCGCGGCCAGGGCTGCCGGCTCCAGGAACGAGTCCCAGGTCAGGTTTCCCCCGATTTCCGCCGGGACCAGGTTTTCCGTGAGGAAGCCCCGCAGCAGGTAGGCCGCCACGGGGGAGAGGACCAGCCAGGCGCCGGCCCAGACCGCAAGGCGGCGCAGCGGCATCCCCGCAAACGGCAGGGCCAGCAGGAACAGCACCGCGTAGTGGAAGAGGATGACCGCAATGTTGGTCTCCAGCCCGCCCAGGGCAAGGCCCACCAAGGCAATGAGAAGGGCCCGCACCGCAATCCCGCGCCGGTCCCGCCGGACCGCGTGCGCCTCGTGCGGGGTGCTGCCGCCGGTCAGCAGGGCCAGTCCGACTCCTGCCACCACGGCGAACAGGGCAGAGGACCGTCCCGAAAACACCAGGCCCGTGAGCGTGGGGTCTCCGGTTTCCGGGCTGTACAGGGGCAGTGCATGCGTGGCGACCATGCCCAGCAGGGCGATGCCCCGGGCAGCATCTATGCCGGTGAGGCGGCGTTGGATCATGCACAGCATCGTCTCATGGCCGGCCCGCCCCGCTGCGGGGGAGGTATGCGCCCGACGCCGGTTTCCGGGGCTACTCGAGGACGGTGACGGCGGCGCCCGGCCGGCTGTGGGCCTGCCACAGGGCTTCGGCCACCCTATCGGGCTCATGCCGGAGCCCGGGCCCCACCGGGCCGACAATCAGCACGTGCGCCACGCGGATGCCGGCCGGGCCCAACTGCCGGTGGAGCAGATCCACGTAGGCGGTTTCCGCTGCCGTGGTCACTGCACTGGCGGCGCGGTCCGGAGAGGGGCGCACGGCACCGCTGCCGGTGGTGAACAAAAGGCTGCCGTGTCCGCGTTCCAGCATCCCGGGCACCACTTCCCGCACGGCGGTGGCAGCGCCGCCCACATTCAGTGCCAGCGACGCCAGGAACTCCCCGGCGCCGGTTTCCAGGACCGGACGGATGAGGTCGAGGCTGGGCAGCGGGCTGAAGCAGAGCACCTCAACGGGACCGAGGCGGGCCGCGAGCGTCTTCAGGGCCGGCTGCAGGGAACCTGGGTCGGAGGCGTCAGCGGCAGCCCACTCCGCTGCTATCCCTTCAGCGGCAAGGGTGTCCGCGAGCCCGGCCAGCCGCTGCGCGGAACGGGCCACCAGTCCGACCGGGCCGCCCGCCGCAGCGAACCGGCGGGCTACCGCGAGGCCGATGCCCGGCCCCGCGCCCACAATGAGCGTGGTGCCGGGCAAAGCGGAATCCGGGGAAGTGGCGGTCATGCGCCCATACTCACACTCCACCTGCCCGGACGGAAGAGCGGGCACCGGCGTCGTTGTCCCTTTGCAGCGCGCAGCGGGTAACGTTTTACGCATGGAAACAGATAACCGCACGCTTCCCTTCGGCACCCTCGTCACCGCCATGGTGACCCCGTTTACCGAGGATGGAGCAGTGGACTACGACGCCACGGCCATCCTCGCGAACAAGCTGGTTGAAGACGGCTGCGACGGCCTGGTGGTCTCCGGCACCACCGGGGAAACCTCCACGCTGGAGGACAGCGAGAAGGAGGACCTGTTCCGCGTGGTGGCCGAGACGGTAGGCGGCCGGGCCAAGGTCATCGCCGGTACCGGCACGAACCACACCTCCCACTCGGTGGAGATGGCACGCCGTGCCGAACGCGCCGGCGCCGACGGCCAGCTGGTGGTGACCCCCTATTACAACAAGCCCACGCAGGCCGGCGTTGTGGCGCACTTCGACGCCGTTACGGCCGCCACCGACCTGCCCGTTATGGTCTATGACATTCCGGGCCGTGCCGGAATCGCCCTGAGCACCCCCACCATCCTCCGGCTGGCCGAGAACCCCCGCATCCTCGCCCTCAAGGACGCCAAGGCGGACTTCGCCGGCATCACCCGGGTGCTCGCCAATACCACCCTTGACGTCTACGCCGGCGATGACGGCCTGACCCTGCCGTGGATGGCCGCAGGCGCCGTCGGCGTGGTCAGTGTTACCGCCCACATCGCCACCGAGCAGTTCCGTGCCATGGTGGACGCGGCGGCGGCCGGAGACTTCGCCACCGCCCGCCGCATCCACTTTGAATTGGATCCGCTGATCCGGGCCGTGATGACGCACATTCCCGGCGCCGTCGCCGCCAAGCAGGTGCTGGCCATGCAGAAGGTGATCCCCACCGCCGCCGTCCGGCTGCCGCTGGTGGCTCCGGATGCCGTGGAAATGGAAACCATCCTGACGGACCTGGCCGAAGCGGGCATGGACTTTTCCCGGAACGAGGCATAACCGGCAATGACTGATACCACCGGACTGCTGACCCCGCCCGCCCTGGAGGCGGGAACCCTTCGCATTGTCGCCCTGGGCGGCCTGGGGGAGATCGGCCGCAACATGGCCGTCTTCGAGATCGACGGCAAGCTGCTGATCGTGGACTGCGGGGTGCTGTTCCCCGAAGAGACCCAGCCCGGCGTGGACCTCATCCTGCCCGACTTCTCCTACATCGAAGACCGGCTGGAGGACGTGGTGGGCGTGGTGCTCACCCACGGACACGAAGACCACATCGGGGCCGTGCCCTACCTGCTGCGGCTGAAGAACGATATTCCGCTGATCGGTTCGCAGCTGACCCTGGCGCTGGTGGAAGCCAAGCTGCAGGAACACCGCATCAAGCCGTTCACCCTGACCGTGAAGGAAGGGCAGACTGAACGCTTCGGACCGTTCGAGTGCGAATTCGTGGCGGTGAACCACTCCATTCCCGACGCGCTGGCCGTGTTCATCCGGACCGAGGCCGGCACCGTGCTGCACACCGGCGACTTCAAGATGGACCAGCTGCCCCTGGACGGCCGGATTACCGACCTGCGCGCCTTCGCCCGGCTGGGCGAAGAGGGCGTTGACCTGTTTATGGCCGACTCCACCAACGCCGACGTCCCCGGATTCACCACGGCAGAGCGCGAAATCGGGCCGGTGCTGCAGGAACTGTTCGGGAAGGTCGACAAGCGGATCATCGTCGCGTCCTTCTCCTCCCACATCCACCGCGTGCAGCAGGTCCTCGACGCCGCCGCCGCGCACGGACGCTTCGTCTGCTTCGTGGGCCGCTCGATGGTCCGGAACATGGCCATTGCCGAGAAACTGGGCTACCTGAACGTACCCGACGGGATCCTCGTCGACCTCAAGAACGTCGATGACCTGCCGGATAACAAGGTGGTGCTGATGTCCACCGGATCCCAGGGCGAGCCCATGGCGGCCCTGTCCCGGATGGCCAACGGGGACCACCGCATCAGCATCGGCAAGGGCGACACCGTCATCCTCGCCTCGTCCCTGATTCCGGGCAACGAAAACGCGGTCTTCCGCGTCATCAACGGACTCATGCGGCTCGGTGCCGACGTGGTGCACAAGGGCAACGCCAAGATCCACGTCTCCGGACACGCCGCCGCCGGCGAGCTGCTCTACTGCTACAACATCCTGCGTCCGAAGAATGCCATGCCCGTACACGGCGAAACCCGGCACCTGATCGCCAACGGCCGGCTCGCCGCTGCCACCGGCGTCCCGGAACAGAACATCATCCTGGCCGATGACGGCACTGTGGTGGACCTGCGCGACGGCAAGGCGCGGGTGGTCGGTGAGGTCGAATGCGGATTTGTCTACGTGGACGGGTCCAGCGTGGGCGCGATCACCGACACCGACCTCAAGGACCGCCGCATCCTGAGCGAGGAAGGCTTCATCTCCATCATCTCCGTGGTCAACCGCAGCACCGGAACCATTGTCTCCGGCCCGGAAATCCATGCCCGCGGTTTTGCCGAGGGGGACGCCGTCTTCGATGAGATCGTTCCGAAGATCAGCGCGGCGCTGGAGGAAGCGGTGCGGTCCAATACCGACCACACCACCTACCAGCTGCAGCAAGTGGTCCGGCGGGTAGTCGGCACCTGGGTCAACCGCCGCCTGCGCCGCCGGCCCATGATCGTCCCGGTGGTTGTCGAAGCCTGACCGGCCACTCACCGCACGGCCGGGAAACGGGGCACAACCCGTTCCCGGCCGCGTAAATCAGGGGGAAAGACGGCCCCATCGGGTAGCGTGGGGCGTATGGCGACTCGTACTTCCCCTGCCGCACGCAGCGGTTCTTCCGGCCGTACCACGGCCCGGAGTGCCGGCGGCAGCTCAAGCAAGGCATCAGGCAAAGGCAGCCCCCGCGGCGGATCTTCAGGCCGGGGGAGCTCCGCGTCGCGCCAGGCACAGCCTGATCAGCTGCCCCTGCCGCTGCGGGCCGTGCAGACCGCCTGGATGGGCGTGGCCCGGATAGCCGGTGCCGGCGTCCGGAAGCTGGGCGCCGATGTGTCCCCGGACCGCGACATCCGCCGGGACGGAACAGGTTTCTTCCTGCTCCTGCTCGGACTGGCCGTGGCCACCGTGGAGTGGTGGGCCCTTCGCGGCCCGGTGGCGGACGTCATCCACGCCGGTGCCGCCGGCACCTTCGGCTGGATGGCCCTGGTGCTGCCGTTTATGCTCCTCACCGGTTCCGTACGGCTGTTCCGTTATCCCGAGCGCCACCGCGCCAACAGCCGGATCAGCATCGGCCTGACGGTGATGCTGCTGGCCGGCTCCGGCATCACGCATATCGTGGGCGGGTCGCCGTCGCTCTCCGATGGGTTTGACCGGCTGTGGGCCTCCGGCGGCATTGTCGGCTTTCTGGTCGCCGGTCCGCTCTCCGCGGCGCTGACCAAGTGGCCTGTGCTGGCCCTGCTGTCCTTCCTGGCCTTCGTAAGCGTCCTGATCATCACCGCCACGCCGTTCCGGCACATTCCCCTGCGCCTTCGTGCCCTCTATGAGCACCTGATGGGCCAGGACCTGGCCGCCGACGATCCCGAGGCCCACGACCAGAGCTACCTTTACGGGAACCCGAAGCCGGAGAAGGTGAAGAAGCCGCGTAAATCCCGCCGCGAAAAGGAAGCCGAGGCGGCGGCAGCCGCCGCGCAGGAGGGGTTTGCCGGCGACGAAGCCTTCGAACGTGCCCTGCTGCGCGACGAGGAGGAAGAAGCCGCAGCAGCTGCTGCCGCGGCGCCGGCCGTCCCGCCGGGCGTGCGCCGTCCCACGCAGGCCGAACTGGCCACGCAGAAGATCCGCCGCAACCAGGGACTGCCCGTCGACGGCGATGCCGGCCCAGACTCCGCCGAGCCGCCCACCGAGGCGATCAGCATGGTTCCCGGTGCCACCGAGGTCCTCAACCTTGCAGCTCCCGGCGCGGTCCCAAGTGTCCCGTCACGTCCGGTGGCGCACACACCGCCGGCCGCGCCCATCCCGCAGCGCACCGAGCAGCTGCAGCTTTCCGGCGACATCACCTACACGCTGCCGCCGTCGGACTTCCTGCCGCCGGGCCCGCCCGCCAAGGAGCGCTCCGAGGCGAACGACGCCGTCGTCGCCGCCCTGACGCATACCCTGGAGCAATTCAACGTGGACGCCAAGGTGACCGGCTTCTCCCGCGGCCCCACGGTCACCCGGTACGAGATCGAGCTCGGCGAAGGCACCAAGGTGGAACGCGTCACCGCGCTGTCCAAGAACATCGCCTACGCCGTGGCCAGCTCCGACGTGCGCATCCTCTCGCCGATCCCCGGCAAGTCCGCCATCGGCATTGAAATCCCGAACGCGGACAAGGAAGTGGTGGCGCTGGGCGATGTCCTGCGCTCCAACTCCGCCCGCAAGACCGAACACCCCATGGTGATGGGCGTCGGCAAGGACGTCGAAGGCGGCTTCGTGGTGGCCAACCTGGCCAAGATGCCGCACCTGCTGGTCGCCGGTGCCACCGGTGCCGGTAAGTCGTCCTTCGTGAACTCCATGATCACCTCCATCCTGATGCGCTCCACCCCCGATGAAGTGCGCATGGTCATGGTGGACCCCAAGCGGGTGGAACTGACCGCCTATGAAGGCGTCCCGCACCTGATCACGCCCATCATCACCAACCCCAAGAAGGCTGCCGAGGCCCTGCAGTGGGTGGTCCGTGAAATGGACACCCGCTATGACGACCTGGCCAACTTCGGGTTCAAGCACATCGACGACTTCAACAAGGCCGTCCGCAACGGGAAAGTGGTGCCGCCGGCCGGTTCCAAGCGGGTCATCCGCGCCTACCCGTATCTCCTGGTGATCGTGGACGAACTCGCCGACCTGATGATGGTTGCCCCGCGGGACGTGGAAGACTCGATTGTCCGCATCACCCAGCTGGCCCGCGCCGCCGGCATCCACCTGGTGCTGGCCACCCAGCGCCCCTCCGTGGACGTGGTCACCGGCCTGATCAAGGCCAACGTCCCGTCCCGCATGGCCTTTGCTACCTCCTCCGTCACCGACTCCCGCGTGGTCCTTGACCAGCCCGGCGCGGAAAAGCTGCTGGGCCAGGGTGACGCACTGTTCCTGCCGATGGGTTCCAACAAGCCCATCCGCGTCCAGGGCGCCTGGGTGACCGAATCCGAAATCCACCGCGTGGTGGAGCATGTGAAGAACCAGCTGCAGGCGGTCTACCGCGAAGACGTCACCGTCACCGCGCCCAAGAAGCAGATTGACGACGACATCGGAGACGACCTCGACGTCCTGCTGCAGGCCACCGAACTGGTGGTCACCACCCAGTTCGGCTCCACGTCCATGCTCCAGCGCAAGCTGCGCGTGGGCTTTGCCAAGGCCGGACGCCTGATGGACCTGCTCGAGTCCCGCGGCGTCGTCGGCCCCTCCGAGGGCTCCAAGGCGCGCGATGTGCTGGTCAAGCCCGACGACCTGGCTGCCACCCTGGCCGCCATCAGCGGCGGGGAACCGCCGGCACCGGCGTCGGGCGCCGGCACTGCGGCCCTGGCCGACAACGCGAACGTGAACCACGGGTTCGACGGCGGTCCGGAGGACCTGGTCGCCGCGGACCTGGACAGCCGGCCGCAGGCGGCGGAGTACCACGACGGAGCGGACGATGCCGAGTCCGAAGACGCGTGGAACCTCACCGGCCGGTGAATGTTCGCTAGGCTGATGCGGTGAGCAATTCTCCTAGCGAGAGGGTCCCCACCCTCAATATCGCCAATGTACTGACGGTGGTGCGGATCCTGATGGTTCCGCTCTTTATCTGGTTCCTCGCTGCCGACGACGGCCGCGGCGGCCTCTATCGCTGGCTGGCGGTGGCCACCTTCGCCGTGGCCATCTACACCGACAAGCTCGACGGCGACCTGGCCCGGAGCCGCGGCCTGATCACCGATTTCGGCAAGATCGCCGACCCGATCGCGGACAAGCTGCTGATCGGTTCGGCACTGGTGATGCTCTCGCTCCTGGGCGAGCTGTGGTGGTGGGTCACCATCGTGATCCTGGTCCGCGAAATCGGCATCACGCTGATGCGCTTTGTGGTGATCCGCTACGGCGTGATGGCCGCTTCGCGCGGCGGCAAGCTCAAGACCGTGGTGCAGACATTCGCCATCTTTGTCTTCCTGCTTCCGCTCAGCACCTGGTTGGGCGCCTGGGCCTGGTGGATCGGAGCCGTCTTCATGGCTGCCGCACTGGTGATCACAGTGGTGACCGGTATCGACTACGTTATGCAGGCCGTGCGCCTGCGCCGCAGCGCCAAGAGCGCATGAACACGGTGCCCGACGCCGGACCCCGCGACCCTGCGGATCCTGCAGCTCAGGACCCGGCAGTGAAGGACCCGGCAGCCGGGGTGCTGGCAGCGGAGGCCCTGGCCGCCGCCGGCCGGTCCGGAAAAACCATAGCCACCGCCGAGTCCCTGACCGCCGGAATGCTGTGCGCAGAACTCGGATCGGTGCCGGGAGCTTCAGCGGTTTTGCAGGGCGGGGTGGTGGCGTACCAAAATGGGATCAAGCATTCCGTCCTGGGCGTTCCGGCCGGGCTCCTGGCCGAAGCCGGGTCCGTGGACGGAAGAGTGGCAGAGCAAATGGCGGCGGGCGCGCGGCGCGTGCTGGGCGCCGACGTCGGCGTCTCCACCACCGGAGCTGCCGGACCGCAGCCCCACGACGGGAAACCCGTGGGCACCGTCTTCGTTGGTATTGCCACGGCCGAAGGAACCTCATACCGCGAATACCTGTTTTCCGGCGACCGCACTGCAATCCGCTCGGCCGCCTGCACGGAGGCACTGAAACTGCTGGCCGCCGCATTGGGGCCGGGGGAGCCCGGTCCGCAGGTGCGGTAACCGCGTTCGTGTCCCGGGGAACAAAACGGGCAGGGTGTCAGTTGTTAGTATCAGGAACCGCCAAGGTTCTTCCAGTACGATCTTTGAACAGTCTGCGGTACCGCCGCAGCCCGTACTCATAGGGAGCAGGACGATACACATGGTTAAACAACCCGTATCCGTGAACGGCGTGATCCGCTGGCGGGATGTAGGGTTGGCGGAAGACGCACACCGGGAGCCTAAGGAGCGCAAGATGGTAGTTCTTCGTCACGAGATTGGTGATGTTCTCCGCGACGTACGCCAGCGCCAGGGCCGCACCCTGCGCGAGGTGTCACACAGTGCCCGCGTCTCCCTCGGCTACCTCAGCGAGGTTGAACGCGGACAGAAGGAAGCATCCTCCGAACTCCTGTCTTCAATCTGCAGTGCCCTCGATGTGCCCCTGTCCCTGATGCTCCGTGAGGTCAGTGACCGGGTGGCCAACGCTGAAGGCGTAGCCATCCCAGATACCGTTCCGTCTGAGTTTTCCCGGGAGTTCGCACGTGAATTCCCTGAAGACCTGGCCCGGGATCTGGCCCGTACATCCTAGTAATCCCGGCAACGCCCCGCAGCCGGAAAGCGGCGGTGGACGGGTTGCCACACACGTAAGAGACTTGAACGCCAAGACCCCCGCAGGCGCGGTGCCTGCGGGGGTTTGTTCTGCCCGGGGCCGTATCCGGTCCGGGGTCTTGCGGTGAACGCCGGGGGTGCCACGGCTTATCCGCGCACCTCGCCAGGTGCCTGGCCGTCCGGCTCGCCGGGTGCCTGGCCGTTAGTCTCATCGTTGATCTCGTCGTCCACCTCGCCGGCAGGCCGGACGGAAGCATTGAGCTTGTGCAGCAACCGGACCAGCGTGCGCAGGTCGCCGGCCTCCCACCCCGACCAGGTCCGCCGGAAATGCTCCTTCCGTGCGGCGGCGGTGCCCTCCAGCCGTGCTGCGCCGTATTCCGTGAGACTGATGGGCTGGGCCCGGCCGTCCACAGGATCGGCATGCTTTTCCACCAGGCCGAGGTTTTGCAGCATCGCTACCTGCCGGCTCAGTGACGGCTTGCCCACGCCCACGGCGGCGGACAGGTCCGTCAGACGCATCGGCCCCTGCTGGTGGAGCAGGACCATCAGGCCGTAGGCAGAGGGCTCCATCTCCGGGTGCACCTCACGGGCCATCCGGAGCGAGCCGGACCTGGCGCGGCGCCAGAGGACGCTCAGCTCCTGCTCGAGCTCCTCAATGGCGGCATCGTGGCCGTTATCGGTGCCCCGGTTCTCCGGAACAACGGGCGGATCTGCCGGGTGATCGCTGGCACCGCGTGTCATTGGCTTATTCTAGGACGGGCCGGGCCTCGGAGCGCCGGGATGCGCAATGCTTTTCATATCCGCAGGGGTACCGGCCCGGGCCGTGTTGCTGCCGGGGGCCGCCTGCGTGCGAGAATTAACCGATGCGTATCAGTGACTTTTGGCGGCTCATGGATGACGAGTTCGGTTCGGCCTATTCAAGGGTCCTTGCCGCGGACCTGGTCCTCGGGCAGTTGGGCGGTGTAACTGCTGCGCAGGCACTCGAGAAGGGGATCGAGCCCAAGGCCGTGTGGCTGGCGGTCTGTGACGTCCAGGACGTGCCGGCGGGCCGCCGCCTCGGGCGCGACATCAAACCCAAAGCGAATTAGCGGGGGCATCCGGCAGGCCCGGCGGGGGATTCCCGCCGGAACACGCCGGAGAGCGTATTCGAATCTTTGTTCGGATAAAGATATGCTCCTACACAGGGGCGCTTCGTTGCCGAAGCCGCCCGCGATATCCACAAAACAATGAGCAACAAGGTCCGGTCAGCCGTTTTGTCAGTGCCGCCGGATAGGGTCGTAACCAAGAATCAGACGACCGGCCTACGGGCCACTCACAACCACAACACGAGGTGAAGAATGGCTGCTCCAGCCGACCGCGCCAAAGCACTCGAAGCTGCGCTGGCCCAGATTGACAAGCAGTACGGCAAGGGTTCCATCATGCGGCTGGGCGATGAAGTGCGTGCCCCCGCCGAAACCATTTCCACCAGCTCCGTCGCCCTGGATGTTGCCCTGGGAATCGGCGGTCTCCCGCGCGGCCGCGTGGTGGAAATCTACGGTCCGGAATCCTCCGGCAAGACCACCCTGGCCCTCCACGTGGTGGCCAACGCCCAGAAGAGCGGCGGCATCGCCGCGTTCATCGATGCCGAGCACGCGCTTGATCCCATCTACGCAGCCAAGCTGGGCGTCGACACGGACTCCCTGCTGGTCTCCCAACCGGATACCGGTGAGCAGGCACTGGAAATCATGGACATGCTGATCGGCTCCGGCTCCGTTGACGTTGTGGTCATCGACTCCGTGGCCGCACTGGTTCCGCGCGCCGAAATCGAGGGCGACATGGGCGACAGCCACGTCGGCCTGCAGGCACGCCTGATGAGCCAGGCCCTGCGCAAGATCGCCGGCCGCCTGAGCCACACCAATACCACTGCCATCTTCATCAACCAGCTGCGCGAAAAGATCGGTGTCTTCTTCGGCAGCCCGGAGACCACCACCGGCGGTAAGGCGCTCAAGTTCTACGCCTCCGTACGCATTGACGTACGCCGCATTGAGACGCTCAAGGAAGGCACCAACCCGGTAGGCAACCGCACCCGGGCCAAGATCGTCAAGAACAAGATGGCCCCGCCGTTCAAGCAGGCAGAGTTCGACATCATGTACGGCGTCGGCATCTCGCGCGAAGGCGGCCTGATCGACATGGGTGTGGAGCACGGCCTCGTCAAGAAGTCCGGTGCATGGTTCACCTACGATGGCGACCAGCTTGGCCAGGGCAAGGAGAACGCCCGTAACTTCCTCAAGGACAACCCCGACCTGGCCGACGAGCTGGACCGGCGGATCCGGGAGAAGCTGGGCATCGGCGTTCCGGCCGCGGAGCCGGACGCTCCCAAACTCAAGGCCGTCGGGAAAGACTCCTAGCCTTCAGCACCGTATGTTCAAGGGCAGCGCCTCCGCCGGAGGTGCTGCCCTTGGGCGTTGACCGTGGCCCCGTCCCTCACCAGCAGCACCTCGTCCAACCGGAATGCCTATGGAATCCTCGCAGCAAGAAACACTCGCACAGCTGAAGCGCCGGCTCGCCGACATCCAGGCAGGTGCTGCCGTACCGCCGGCGTCGGAGGCGGGAACGGGTGCCGCTCCCGCCCCGGACTCCGCCTCCCGCCGGAGCAGTAAACCCGCGACGCCGACACGCACGCCGGGCCGCGGCGCCAACCAGTCTGCGTTCAAGGAAGGCGGCTACGGGGAAGAGGCATCCCCGGACGAACCCTGGGCAGACCCGGATGCCAAGCGCCCCAAAACCAAGAGACGTACCCGGAAGCCGTCCCGCGGCGCCTCGGATGCCAGCGGCACCGTCCCGGAAGAGGGCCTGCCCGGCGACAGGGAAGAGGAGATCCCCGGAGAGCCGGCGCTGACTCCGGAGGAGGCCTATGCGGAAGCCAAGGCCATCGTGCTGCGCCAGCTCACCGCAGCCCCCAAAAGCCGCCGGCAGCTGGAAACAAAACTGGCGGAACGCGACATTCCCGAAGACGCTGCGGCCGCCGTCCTTGACCGTTTCGAAGAAGTGCAGCTGGTGGATGACGCCGAGTTTGCCCGGATGTGGGTCCGCAGCAGGTCCCAGAGCAAGTCCCTGGCGCGCGGTGCCTTGCGCCGGGAACTCTCGGAGAAAGGGATAGCGCCGGATCTGGCCGCCGAGGCGCTGGAGCAACTGAGCGCCGAAGATGAGCTGGAGGCCGCCCGGGCGCTTGCACGCAGGAAGTTGCAGGCCTCCGCGGATCTCTCCGACCGGGCCGTCCGGGATAAACAGACCCGGCGGCTGGTGGGAATGCTCGCACGGAAGGGGTACTCGCCGTCGTTGGGCTTCCGGGTGGCGGGGGAAGTCATCAGCGAAGTCCGGGACGCCAGGGGAGACGCCGTCTGACCAGTCCCCGATCAGGGCCGGTGTCAATCCGCCACGCCGTGTCGTATGCTATGCCAACTATGTTAAAGATGAGGTTGGCGGGGCCCTTGATGTCGGTGCGACGGCGG
Source organism: Arthrobacter sp. Y3224198 (assembly GCF_059090025.1). NCBI lineage: Bacteria > Bacillati > Actinomycetota > Actinomycetes > Micrococcales > Micrococcaceae > Arthrobacter > Arthrobacter sp. Y3224198. The sequence continues at coordinate 48,308 of NZ_JBNHFG010000016.1, read as the reverse complement.
TTGGGCCGTGTTAATGCGGTCCCGCTCTATGCTGCCGTCCTGGCCGGCGTTCTGGCTTCGGCGGCACTGACTGCTGCCCCGGCGGCGGCCGCCGATCCCTACCCGTCCTGGGAGGAGATCCAGCAGGCCAAGTCATCCGAGGCGGCCAAGGCTGCTGAAGCAGACCGGGTGGAAGGACTGCTGTCGGAACTCCGTGCGGAGGCGGGAGTGCTCGGGGATGAAGCGGTGGAGGCCACCAGCCGGTACAACACCGCCAAGGATGCCCTGGCCGAGAACGAGACGCAGCTGGCAACACTTGCAGGGCAGCGCGAGGCGGCCCAAGGCCACGCCGACGAGATGAGGCGCCAAGTTGCGGCCCTGGCGGCGCAGACCTACAAATCAGGCGGCGCAACGTCGGACAGCATGGCCCTGATGCTCCTGGATACGGACGCATCGGCGGATGCGCTGCACGGTGCCGGCCTGATGGACAGGGTCTCCTCCCGCGCCGGCATCCTCTACGCGGATGCCACGGCGTCGGAGAAGGTTGCCGCCAGCCTTGGTGGACAGGAGCGGCAGGCGCGAGATGCCCGGGCCAAACTGCTCGCCGAGGCGGAGAAATACCTGAAGCAGGCCGACACCTCGGCGGCGGCAGCCGCTGGTGCGGTTCAGGAGGAGGAAGCCAGGAGATCCGTCCTGCTTGCACAGCTGGCCGATCTGCGCGGCAGCACCGCGCAGGCCGAAGGGGCCCGGCTGCAAGGCCTGGCAGCGGAGCAGGCGTTTAGGGACCAGCAGGCAGCGGCGGAACGCTCGGCAAAGTCGCCCAACCAGGCCGCCGGGCCGGGAACCGGTCCGGCGCCCGGAAACCCCGGAACCGGGACTCCCGCAGTGACCTTGCCCACGCCGGTTACTCCTGTTGCCCCTGTTCCAGCGCCTGCCCCCGTGCCGGTCCAGCCGCCGCCGGCCCCGGTGCAGCCCGTCGATGATCCGGCCGGAGCCCAGAACTATGCCGCCGGCCTGATGCCCGGCTACGGGTGGAACAACAGCGAGTTCCGGTGCCTGGTGAATCTCTGGAACCGGGAGTCCAACTGGCGTACATCCGCGGATAATCCGTACAGCGACGCCTATGGCATCCCCCAGGCCCTGCCAGGGAGCAAGATGTCCAGCCACGGCAGTGACTGGGCAACGAACTACCGCACCCAGATCAATTGGGGACTGGATTACATCCGGGCGGTGTACAGGACGCCGTGCGGGGCCTGGGCCCACTCCGAGCAGTTCAACTGGTACTGACCTGCAACCACGCCGTCCAGGTAGTGTCAATGGCTCCGTTATCGTTTTGAGACTTTTCCCAGAAAACTCCGGTAGCGTCCTGCGCTTGTGACTTCACTTGACTCTTCGCGCCGCGAACAGACCCGTATCCGCCGCGCCCTTCGCCGCCGCCGCAGGCTGCGTATGGGTGCCGTAACCGCTGCGGGGTCCCTGGCCGTGCTCGGGGTGTCCGGCGCCGCCATCGGTACGGCGGCCGGCGCCGACCTGCGCGCCGCCGCAGGCATGCAGCTGGTGGACCTGGCGAGCCCGCTCCTTGCCCCGGAGGCAGCCGCGCCGGGCTCGTCCGAACCGGCGACGCGGACGGCGGAGGAAGCAGCGGCATCACCGGCAGGGTCCGCGCAGGAGGCAAAGGCTGCCGAATCTGCGGCTGCTGCTGACGCGGCTGCAGCCGAGGCGGCCGCACAGCAGGCTGCGGAAGCTGCGGCAGTCCAGGCAGCCGCCGAGCAGGCTGCGGAGGCGGCTGCAGCTGAGGCGGCTGCACAGCAGGCAGCCGAAGCCGCCCGCGCCGCGGCGCCCGTGGATGACCCGGCGGCAGCCAAGGCCTATGCTGCCTCCGCCCTGTCCGCACGTAGCTGGGAAGCCGGCCAGCTTTCCTGCCTGGACAAACTGTGGACCAAGGAGTCCGAGTGGCTGACAAGCGCCACCAACTCCAGCAGCGGCGCCTACGGAATTGCCCAATCGCTGCCCGCGGAGAAGATGGCCTCGGCTGGAGCGGACTGGAAGGCCAATTACCGGACCCAGATCAACTGGGGGCTGGAGTACATTTCCTCCCGCTACGGCACCCCCTGCAATGCCTTGAACTTCCACTACGCGAACAACTGGTACTGAGTCCGCGGCCGCCGCCCGGATTCCCCGGATTCGGGCAGTGCGGAATTCGGGACGGTGCCGGAGATGGACGTACCCTAGGAGGGTGAGCCTGACTGTTTCCTCTCCTGCCCCCAGTGCCTCTGATGCGACGCCGCGCACCTATCAGGTGCGGACTTTCGGCTGCCAGATGAACGTGCATGATTCCGAGCGCATTTCCGGCCTGCTCCAGGACGCCGGATATGTTGAGGCCGACGGCGAGCAGGCGGACATCGTGGTGTTCAATACCTGCGCTGTGCGGGAGAACGCGGACAACAAGCTGTACGGCAACCTGGGCCTGCTGGCTCCCATCAAGGAACGCCGGCCCGGAATGCAGATTGCCGTGGGCGGCTGCCTGGCCCAGAAGGACCGCGAGACCATCCTGCGCAAGGCGCCCTGGGTGGACGCGGTGTTCGGCACCCATAACATCGGCTCGCTGCCTGCACTGCTGGAAAGGGCGCGGCACAACGCCAAGGCCGAGCTGGAAATCCTGGAGACGCTGGACGTTTTCCCGTCCACCCTGCCCACCAAGCGGGACTCGGTGTACTCAGGCTGGGTTTCCATCTCCGTCGGCTGCAACAACACCTGCACCTTCTGCATCGTCCCCTCGCTGCGCGGCAAGGAACGTGACCGCCGCCCCGGCGAAATCCTCGCGGAAATCTCCGCCCTGGTGGACGACGGCGCCATTGAGGTGACCTTGCTGGGGCAGAACGTGAACTCCTACGGCGTGGAGTTCGGCGACCGCGGCGCCTTCGCGAAGCTCCTGCGCGCCTGCGGTGACATTGAAGGCCTTGAGCGGGTGCGCTTCACCAGCCCGCACCCCGCCGCCTTCACCGACGACGTCATCGACGCCATGGCTGAAACGCCCAACGTGATGCCGCAGCTGCACATGCCGCTGCAGTCCGGCTCGGACAAGGTGCTGAAGGATATGCGCCGCTCCTACCGGTCCAAGAAGTTCCTCGGCATCCTGGACCGGGTGCGTGAGCGGATGCCGCACGCAGCCATTTCCACCGACATCATTGTTGGGTTCCCCGGCGAGACGGAAGAGGATTTCCAAGCCACCCTCGACGTCGTCGAGCAGGCCCGCTTCGCCAGCGCCTTCACCTTCCAGTACTCCAAGCGGCCGGGCACGCCCGCCGCCGAGCTGCCCGACCAGCTGCCCAAGGCCGTGGTCCAGGAGCGCTACGAACGCCTGACCGCCCTGCAGGATCGGATCGCCGCCGAAGAGAACGCCAAGCAGGTGGGCACCACGGTGGAGGTTATGGTCACCGCCGGTTCCGGCCGCAAGGCCGAAGAAACGGGCCGGCTGTCCGGCCGGTCCCGGGACCAGCGGCTCGTGCACTTCTCCGTGCCCGACGGCGCGCCGGTACCGCGGCCGGGGGACCTGGTCACCGTGCCGGTCACCGCGGCCGCAGCGTTCCACCTGATTTCCGATCCCGCCACGGCAGCCGACTACTCGCTGCGCCGTTCGCGTGCCGGCGACGCGTGGGACCGTTCCCAGGCGGACTCCTGCGGAGTGCCCGCCGGCCCCTCCGGCGCCGGCAAGGGTGTGTCGCTCGGTATGCCCGCCCTGCCGCCGCGTTCCTGAGGCCCGTCCCGTGACCCCTGCGCAGCCGTCCGACCGGCCGGTGATCGCCGTCGTCGGGCCCACCGGTTCCGGCAAATCGGACCTGGGCGTCGCCCTGGCACTGGAACTGGGTGGGGAGGTGATCAACGCCGACTCCATGCAGTTCTACCGCGGTATGGACATCGGCACGGCGAAAATCCCGCCTGCCGAACGCCGCGGCGTCCCGCACCACCTCCTGGACATCATGGACGTCACCGAAGAAGCCAGCGTCTCGGCCTTCCAGCAGCAGGCCCGCTCCCTGATCGGGAAGATCCGCTCGCGCGGCAGGTTCCCCATCCTGGTGGGCGGCTCCGGACTCTATGTACGGGCGGCGCTGGACGTGCTCGAGTTTCCGGGCACGGACCCTGCCGTCCGGGCCGCGCTGGAAGCCGAACTGGCGGCCTCCGGCCTGCCCGCCCTTGCCGCCCGCCTCCGCGAGGCCGACCCGGTCTCCGCCGAGCGGATCGGTGACGCCCGGCGGATCGTGCGTGCCCTTGAGGTCATTGAGCTGACCGGGCGTCCGTTCAGTTCCTTTATGCCTGTGCGCGAGTACTTCCAGCCGGCCGTGCAGATCGGCCTGCGTGTGGACCGCCCGGTACTGCACGAGCGCCTGGCCCGCCGCGTTGACGCCATGGTGGAACAGGGGCTGCTGGAGGAAGTCCGGCGGCTGGAGCCGGCCGGTCTCCGGACCGGACGGACCGCGTCACGTGCTTTGGGCTACGCGCAGTTCCTGTCCGTCCTGGACGGGCAGTCGTCGGTGGAAGCGGCAGCCGAGTCCACCGTGGTGGCCACACGCCAGTTTGCCCGCCGCCAGGAGACCTGGTTCCGGGCCGACCCGCGGATCCATTGGCTCGACTTCGATGATCCCGCCCTGACCGCCCGCGCGGCGGCCGCCGTCCGGTCCGCAACGCAGCCAAGTATCCTTGAGGGGTGACCAACACTTCTGCTGCTCCGGCGTCTGCCGCTTCCCTGTCCGCCTCCGGGCTGCCGTCCACCCTCTCCGGGCTGCCCTTCGCCAAGGGCCACGGCACCGGCAATGACTTCGTACTGCTGGCGGATACGGACGGATCCCGGAACCTGTCCGCCGGCGACGTCGCCGCGGTCTGCGACCGGCACCGCGGCCTGGGCGCCGACGGTTTTATCCGCGCCGTCCGCTCTGAATATCTCCCCGAAGGCCGCGAGCTGCTCCAAGCCGCGCCCGAAGCGGAATGGTTTATGGACTACCGGAACGGCGACGGCAGCGTCTCGGAAATGTGTGGCAATGGCGTACGCGTGTTTGTGCACTTCCTGCTTGAAGAACACCTGGTGGAACTGGGAGAGGGCGAAAGCCTCGTTATCGGCACCCGTGCCGGCTTGAAGACGGTCACGCGGACCGCCGGAGGCTACGCGGTGGACATGGGGCCGTGGGAGTTCATCTACCCGGACCATGCAGCCGCCAAGTCCATGGACACGGTGGTGAACGCTGCCGGGCTCGAAGTGCCGCGGCCGGGACTGTCGGTCAGCATGGGCAACCCGCACACCGTGGTTGCCCTGGCCGAACTGGATGAACTGGGCGCCACCAACCTGACGACGGCGCCGACCGTCCAGCCGGAGCCGGCGAACGGCACCAACGTGGAATTCGTGGTCCCGGCCGAGCCGCTGGTGGAGGACGGCGTGGGACTGGTAACCATGCGCGTCCATGAACGGGGCGTGGGGGAGACCCTGTCCTGCGGCACGGGAGCGTGCGCGGCCGCCGTCGCCACCCGGTTCTGGGCTGGGGCCGGAGCCCCCGACGCGTGGGCGGTCACGGTGCCCGGCGGCGTCGTCGGCGTCCGGTTCCTCACCGGGCCCGAAGGGCGCGAGCACGTGGAACTGAGCGGACCGGCCGTCCTGGTGGCCCGCGGAATCCTGCTCTAGTCCGGGGCCGCAGAGTGCGGCGGCGCTAGGCTCCGGCCCGTTCCACCTTCAGGATACGGAAGGACTTGGCCGTGCTGTGGCGGGTGACCGAGAAGCCGGAAGGCAGGGTTTCGGCCATCCAGCGCTGCAGGGAATCGGATCCGAGGTTCTTCTGCACCACCAGCCAGGCGGTACCGCCCGGGGCCAGGCGCGGCAGCCAGAGCAGCAGCAGTGCGTGCAGCTCTTCCTTGCCGATCCGGATGGGCGGATTGGACCAGATGGTGTCGAAACGCAGCCCGGGGTCCAGGTCCTCCGGCCGGGCCGCAGTGACGTTGCCGCATTCCAGCGCTGCCGCGTTGTCCCGGGTCAGCGCAATGCAGCGCTCGTTGACGTCCACTGCATATATCCGGGCCGCTGGAGACTTCAGTGCCAGCGTCAGCGCCACCGGACCCCAGCCGCAGCCGATGTCCAGGAGGTTGCCGGTCCGGGGCGGTTCGGGCACTTCATCCAGCAGCACCAGGGTGCCCTTGTCGATACCGTCTGGACTGAAGATGCCGCCGGCCGTTTGCAGTGTCCGTTCGGTCCCGTTCAGCGTGACGCGCAGGGGTCGGCGGACCTCGGGTCCGGACGGTGTGGAGGAGAAGTAGTGGTCTGAACCCATAACAGTCCAGATTAGTCGGTGCAAGGGGTGTCGCGGAATTTATGGGCTGTGATCGAGGTTGTCAATGGTGGCGGCCGGACGGATATGCATTGCGGAGACCCCGGGTCCCGCCGGAGAATGTCAGTTCAACGGCCTACTATGTTAAGACGTCCTCATAAGGAGATTATGACCATCAACAACTCGCGCCCTGTCCGCGGCGGCAATACCGGGTCCGGGAACACCGGCACCACCCCGGAGCTGAGCCCCTCGGACATCCAGGGCGTCATCGACAGGATCCTCGCCAAGGAAAGCGCCGTCGAAACCAAGTCCGCGTCAACCGAATCATTGCGCGGACGTGCGCTGGCCCTGTCGGACACAGATGACGGGCACTCCGTCCACGACGGCGAGCAGCAGGACCTGGAAGAACGCCGCGCACTGCGCCGCGTCGCCGGTCTCTCCACCGAACTCGAGGACGTCACCGAGGTTGAATACCGCCAGCTCCGGCTGGAACGGGTGGTGCTGGCCGGGCTGTGGAGCGAAGGCACCGCAGCAGATGCGGAGAACTCCCTCAAGGAGCTTGCCGCCCTGGCCGAGACCGCAGGATCCGAAGTCCTGGACGGCATTATCCAGCGCCGGCTCAAGCCGGACCCGGGCACCTTCCTTGGTTCCGGCAAGGCCCAGGAACTCAAGGACATTGTGATGGCCACCGGCGCGGACACCGTGATCGTGGACAGCGAACTGGCACCGTCACAGCGCCGCGGCCTGGAAGACATTGTCAAGGTCAAGGTCATTGACCGTACCGCGCTGATCCTGGACATCTTTGCCCAGCACGCCAAGTCCCGCGAAGGCAAGGCCCAGGTGGAGCTTGCCCAGCTTGAGTACCTGCTCCCGCGCCTGCGCGGCTGGGGCGAATCCATGTCCCGCCAGGCCGGCGGCCAGGTGGGCAGCGCCAGCGCCGGCATGGGATCGCGCGGTCCCGGTGAAACCAAAATCGAGCTGGACCGCCGAAAGATCCGTACGCGGATGGCCAAACTGCGCCGCGAAATTGCGGGGATGAAGCCTGCCCGCGAAACCAAGCGTGCCAACCGCCAGCGCAACGCCGTGCCGTCGGTTGCCATTGCCGGGTACACCAACGCGGGCAAGTCGTCCCTGCTCAACCGTCTGACCGACGCCGGCGTGCTGGTGGAAAACGCCCTGTTTGCCACCCTGGACCCCACCATCCGCAAGGCGCAGACGGAGGACGGCATCGGCTACACGCTGGCGGACACCGTCGGTTTTGTCCGGTCCCTGCCCACGCAGCTGGTGGAGGCCTTCCGCTCCACGTTGGAGGAAGTGGCCGATGCAGACCTGATCCTCCACGTCGTTGATGCCTCGCACCCTGACCCTGAAGGCCAGATTGCCGCGGTCCGCACGGTCCTGGCCGAAGTGGATGCCCGCAAGGTCCCCGAAATCATCGTGCTCAACAAGGCCGACGCCGCCGACCCGTTTGTCCTGGAGCGGCTGCGCCAGCGTGAAAGCCGTCACGTGGTGGTTTCGGCGCGTACCGGGGAAGGCATCCCCGAGCTGTTGCAGGCCATCTCCGAAGGCATTCCCCGTCCCGGAGTGGACCTGGAGCTGCTGGTGCCGTACGAGCGCGGCGACGTCGTGTCCCGGCTGCATCAGCAGGATGCGGAAATCATTGCGCTGGACCATGTGGAGACCGGAACTCGGTTGCACGTCAAGGTCCGCGAAGGCCTGGCCGCGGAGCTGGAGCCGTTCGTGACCCATGGGTAGGAAGTCCGCTGAGGGGCCGGAGCAGGTCCTCGAGCTTCTTGATGCTGCCGTCTCTGGCATGGGCGGGCAGAACCGTCCGGGGCAGCACGAGATGGCCCGGCAGGTGGCGGAGGCGATCGAGTCCGGTGACCACCTGCTGGTCCAGGCCGGCACCGGCACGGGAAAGTCCCTGGCGTATCTGATTCCGCTGATCAGCCACGCCCTGGAAAGCGAGAAGCCCGCGCTGGTGTCCACCGCCACCCTGGCCCTGCAGTCCCAGATCGTGGGCCGGGACCTCCCGCGCCTGCTGAAGACCCTGGAGCCCCAGCTTCCCCGCGAGGTGGATGTTGCCCTGCTCAAGGGCCGCAGCAACTATGTGTGCGTCCACAAGACCGGCGGCGGGTTCCCCGAGGAAGACGAGGCCGGAACACTCTTTATGCTCGGCGACGAGCAAGCCGTGCCGCACCCGGCCCCGTCCGGCGGACCCACCTCGGCACTGGGTCGCGACGTCGTCCGGCTGCAGGAGTGGGCCCAGGAAACCGAAACCGGAGACCGGGACGAACTGCTGCCCGGCGTCAGCGACCGGGCCTGGCGCCAGGTCTCCGTGACCTCTATGGAGTGCCTCGGCGCCCAGAAATGCCCCGTGGCCGAAGCCTGCTTCAGTGAACGGGCCAGGGCCAAGGCCGCCGAAGCCGACCTGGTGATCACCAACCATGCGATGCTTGCCATCGCCGCCTTTGAAGGCCTGGCCGTGCTGCCGGACTATGACGTGGTGGTCATTGACGAGGCCCACGAATTGCAGGACCGGGTCACGGGTGCCGTGACCGGCCAGTTGTCCGGGACCATCATCTCGGCGGCGGTTTCCGCTGCCCGCAAGCACACCTCCGCCACCATGGAACCGCTGGCCGCTGCCGGCCGTGCGTTTGACCAGGTGTTTGCCCCCGTTCCGTCCGGGCTGCTGTCCGGGCTTTCGGAGGACCAGGAAATGGTCCTGGGCCACGTGCGCGAATCCGCCCGCACCGCGCTTTCCGATTCCAAGCCCGAGGGCGACAACGTGGACGGCGGACGGCAGATGGCCCGCTCCCGGCTGATGGCCGTGCAGGAGCTGTGCGAACGCATCCTGGACGCCGTGAACTCCGGGGAAGTCCTCTGGACGTCCCGTCCCAGCACCTTCTCGCCCGGGGCCGGCTACACCGCCCCCGAAGAGGACTCCCCGCCCACCATCAACGTGGCGCCCCTGTCCGTTGCCGGGCGGCTGCGGGAAGGGCTCTTTGACGGGCACACCGTGGTCCTGACCTCGGCCACGCTGGCGATCGGCGCGGAATTCGGGCCCGTGGCAGGCGCCCTCGGACTGTTGGGAACGGGTGCGCCCAAGTGGACCGGCACCGACGTCGGCAGTCCCTTTGACTACCCCCGGCAGGGCGTCCTCTATGTTGCCAAGGATCTGCCCAAGCCCGGCCGGGGCACCTCCCCGGAACAGCTGGACGAAATTGAAGCGCTGATCAAGGCGTCCGGCGGCGGCGCACTGGGACTGTTCTCCTCCCGGCGCGCTGCCGAGGAAGCCGCCGATGCCCTTCGGGGACGGGTCGATTTTCCGATCCTGTGCCAGGGTGAGTCCACCATGTCGGCGCTGGTTAAGCAGTTCGCCGACGACGACGCCACCTGCCTGTTCGGCACCATGTCGCTGTGGCAGGGCGTGGACGTGCCCGGAGCCTCCTGCCGGCTGGTCATCATGGACCGTATTCCGTTCCCGCGGCCGGATGATCCGCTGATGACGGCCCGCACCCGGGCGGTAGCCAAGGCAGGCGGCAACGGCTTCATGAGCGTGTCCGCCACCCATGCCGCGGTGCGGCTCGCCCAGGGCGCAGGCCGGCTGATCCGCGCCTCCGGCGACAAGGGGGTGGTGGCGGTCCTGGACTCCCGCCTCGCCACCGCACGGTACGGCAGCTTCCTGCGGGCCGCGCTGCCGCCGTTCTGGTCCACCACCGACCGTTCCGTGGTGCTGCAGGCACTCCAGCGGCTCTCGGCCCAACATGCCGGATCCCGGGGCTGACATCCGGGCCGGGCAACCGCTGCATGTAACCAGCCATAAAAACAGCGCCGCCGGCTTCGAAGCCGGCGGCGCTGTTGTTGATTAAGCACTGTTGTTGGTTAATGGGCTCTGGCCACGGGGGACCAGCCCGGGTCAGAGGGAACGCATCACCGAAACCACTTTGCCCATGATGGTGGCCTCATCGCCCAGGATGGGCTCGTAGCGGGTGTTCTGCGGCAGCAGCCATGTGTGCCCGTTGCGTTGGCGGAAGGTCTTCACCGTGGCCTCGTCTTCGAGCAGGGCGGCAACAATGTCGCCGTTCTCCGCGGTGGGCTGGCGGCGTACCACTACCCAGTCACCGTCGCAGATGGCTGCGTCCACCATGGAATCGCCGGCCACCCGAAGCATGAACAGGTCGCCGTGGCCCACCAGCTGGCGGGGCAGCGGAACCACTTCCTCCACCTGCTGGTCGGCAAGGATGGGACCGCCGGCCGCAATGCGGCCCACCAGGGGAACCATCGCCGTGTCAATGGCCGTGGTGAGGTCGCTGACGTGCGAGGCGCCGCTCTTTGACCCGGACTCGGCCGGGGTGGTTCCCGCCGTGCTGTCCGGACGTGCCTCGTCCGCAGGGCCGTTGCCCCGGCGGGCAGGGGCGTCCCGAAGCATCAGCGGCACGAGGATTTCCATGGCGCGCGGCCGCTTGGGATCGCGGCGGATATAGCCCAGCTTCTCCAGCTGGGTCAGCTGATGCGTGACGCTCGAGAGGCTGGCCAGGCCAACAACGTCGCCGATTTCCCGCATGGACGGCGGGTAGCCGTTGGCGTTGACGGAACGCTGGATGGTTTCGAGGATTTTGGTCTGGCGGGCAGTCAGACCCTTGCTGCGGCCGGCCGGAGCGGGCACGGCAGGGGAGGGGGTGCTGCCATTGGAAACAGTCCTGCGGGCCACGTCGGCTTCCCTTCACGGTCGGCCCGCCGGTGCGGGCCAAATGGTTCGGCGGTCTAACTGGACCCGGACGGTGCTGTAACCGGTGCCGGACCGTTTTGTCAGAGGCGGATGGTTAGTTGGTTCCAGCCGCTTTCCGACAGGTTCAACGCTAGGGGAGCGCAGCACGTTTATCAAACATATATTCGAGCGAGTCTCGACAATGTTCGTAGATAAGTGCTAGAAATGTTCGAGTACCACTTAGAACATACGTTCGAGTCCGGCCCTGCGACACCTCGCCGGGCCCACCAGATGTTCGAATGCAGTTTCGAGGCACAGTGTTCTTCCCGGGTTAGTCGGGAAGGACCGGACAAAGCCACGCTGCGGTTCGGACCGGAAAGGTATTGAGATGTCAGTACACGTAATTCCCTTTGCACCGACCCGCAGCACCCGCACTTCCGGCAGCACTCCCCGTACCGGCCAGGCGCCGCTGCGCCTGACCCGCCGTGGACGGCTTGTCCTGGTGGGGGCGCCCCTGATGTTTTCGACCGCTGCGCTTCTGGCATTTGTCGGTTTCTTCACCGCGCCGGCCATGGCATCGGCGGATTCCGCCGAACAGACCCGTACCCTCCAGGTGTCCGTGTCCAGCGGAGACTCGCTGTGGTCCCTCGCCACGGAATACGCCCCGGAGCGCGATCCCCGCGATGTCGTGGCCGACATCGTTGAACTGAACAACCTGGACAACGCCACGGTGCCCGCCGGCCGCCAGCTCTACATTCCGGTCGCCTCCTGACCGCCGGACGGTCCGCCGCCCAGGACCCGTCGTCACGAATGCACCGGCATCTGGCGGCCACAGCTCCGGCTTCATGCCGCGTCGTTCAATTCACTGCCGGACCGGGCCGCACCCTAAGCTGGACAAGTGAGTGAACAGCTGGAAAACCTGAACCGACTTCCCCTGCGCGAAGATCTCCGCGGCCTGAGCCCGTACGGAGCACCGCAGCTGGATGTGCCGATCCTGCTGAACGTCAACGAAAACACCCATGGACTTCCCGGGCATGTACGGGAGGCGATTGTCGAGGAAATCCAGGCGGCCGTTTCCGGCCTTAACCGGTACCCGGACCGCGAATTCACGAAATTGCGGGAGAACCTGGCGACGTACCTGGGTCACGGGCTTACCGCGGAGAATATCTGGGCCGGCAACGGCTCCAACGAGGTGCTGCAGCAGATCCTGCAGGCCTTCGGCGGTCCCGGCCGCACCGCCATGAGCTTCCCGCCCACGTATTCGATGTACCCGCTGCTGGCCAGCGGAACCGGAACAGCCTACGTCACCGGCACTCGGGAAACGGACTTTTCCCTGAACCCGGCCTCAGTGGCCGAACAGATCCGGGCGCAGGCTCCGACCGTGATCATTCTCTGCACGCCGAACAACCCCACGGGTACCGCGCTGGGGTTGGACGTGATCGAGGCGGCGTACGAGGCCGGCGAAGCATCCAACGCGATTGTCGTGGTGGACGAGGCCTACGCAGAGTTCTCCCATACCGAGACTCCCAGCGCACTGCAGCTGCTTCCCGGCCGCGAGCGGCTGATCGTCTCGCGCACCATGTCCAAGGCCTTCGCCCTGGCCGGCGCGCGGATCGGTTACCTGGCTGCCGCGCCGCAGATTGCCGATGCCCTGCGGCTGGTCCGTCTGCCGTACCACCTGTCCGCCATCACCCAGGCCACCGCCAACGCGGCCCTCACCCATGCCGAAGCGCTGCTGGCCAATGTGGAGGACATCAAAGGCCAGCGGGACCGGATTGTGCGTGAACTTCGGGAACTGGGACTTACGCCGGCGCCGTCGGACGCCAACTTTGTCCTGTTCGGCGGCATGGCGGACCCCCGTGCCATCTGGGAAGGCCTGCTCGAGGCCGGCGTCCTGGTCCGGGACATCGGCATCGAGGGGCATCTGCGGGTAACCGCAGGCACAGAGGCGGAAACCACGGCTTTCCTGACCCGGCTGCGGGAACTGCTCGCCGCCTGAGTGCCGCCCGCTTCCCGGGTGCGGCCGGCGTGCCCGCACCCGCTCCGCCCGTAACGCCGCGTGCCGGAACACCCGTACCCGTGGCGCCCGCCCCGGAAAGCCCGCTCCCGGACGCCTGCCGGATACCGCACTGCCGTCCGGTGCCGGGCCCACGTTCAGGGACAGACAGGCTTCGGGACTAAACTATGACCTGCCGCAGCTTTGCCCATTGCTCCGGCCCCGACCTTCGTGAAGGAACCCCATGACTGTGGAGACCGCTACCGGACGCACCGCCCGCCTTGAGCGGACCACCAGCGAATCGTCCGTCCTCGTCGAGCTGGACCTGGACGGCACCGGCCGCGCCGATATCAGCACGTCCGTGCCGTTCTATGACCACATGCTGACCGCCCTGGCCAAGCATTCCCTGATCGACCTCACCGTCCGTGCCACCGGCGACACCCACATCGATGTCCACCACACCGTCGAGGACGTAGCCATCAGCATCGGCGAGGCCCTCAAGACGGCACTGGGCACCAAGGCAGGAATCCGCCGCTTCGGCGAAGCCACGGTTCCCCTCGACGAGGCGCTGGCCAACGCCGTGGTGGACATTTCCGGACGGCCGTACCTGGTCCACTCCGGCGAGCCCGCAGGGCAGGAATACCACCTGATCGGCGGGCACTTCACCGGCTCGCTCACCCGGCACGTTTTTGAAGCCATCACCCTGCACGCGCAGATCTGCCTGCACATGCGCGTCCTGGGCGGACGGGATCCGCACCACATTGTGGAGGCGCAGTTCAAGGCCTTCGCCCGCGCCCTGCGGGCCGCCGTCGAATCCGATCCGCGCGTCGAGGGCATCCCCTCCACGAAGGGAGCACTGTGAGTCCCCGCAACGTCACCGTCCTGGACTACGGCTCGGGCAACATCCGCTCCGCCGTGCGCGCCCTGGAGCACGCCGGGGCCAACGTGACCCTCAGCGCCAAGCCCGACGACGTGCTGAACGCCGACGGGCTGGTGGTTCCCGGCGTCGGCGCCTTCGCTGCCGTAATGCAGGGCCTGAAAGAGGTTGACGCCATCCGGATGATCGGCCGCCGCGTGGCCGGCGGACGCCCGGTGCTGGGCATCTGCGTGGGCCTGCAGGTCCTCTTCGACGAAGGCGTGGAACACGGCGTCCGGACCAAGGGGATGGGCGAATGGCCCGGCGTCGTCGAGCGGCTGGCCGCCGACGTGGTCCCGCACATGGGCTGGAACACCGTGAAGCCGCCGGAAGGCTCGGCACTGTTCGAGGGCCTGGAAGACGAACGGTTCTACTTCGTGCACAGCTACGGCGTGCAGAAATGGGACTTCGACGTCACCCAGCCGGCCATGCGCCCGCCCCAGGTCACGTGGGCCGACCATGGCGGTCCGTTTATTGCCGCCGTGGAGAACGGCGCACTGTCGGCCACCCAGTTCCACCCGGAAAAATCCGGCGACGCGGGAGCCGCGCTGCTGGCCAACTGGCTGAAGACGCTGGGCTAGCGGCCATGTGGAGCGTAGTCCTTATGGGCCTGGCCGGACTGCTGATTGGCGGAGCGGTGTCCTTCCGCAGCCAGGGCATGTCCAAAATCATCGTTATCAGTTTCTGGGTACTGGCGGGAATGTCCCTGCTGGGCGCCTACCTGCTGACCCTCGACCTATCCTGACCCCACCACCGAAAGCACAAGAGATGCCCTTCAGCGAAACTCCCGTCCTTGAACTCCTGCCCGCCGTGGATGTGGCCGACGGCCAGGCCGTGCGGCTCGTCCAGGGCGAGGCCGGCAGCGAAACCAGCTACGGCGACCCGCTGGACGCTGCCCTGGCGTGGCAGAACGACGGCGCCGAGTGGGTGCATCTGGTGGACCTGGACGCTGCGTTCGGCCGGGGCTCGAACCTGGACCTGCTCAGCCGCGTGGTCAAGTCCCTGGACTGCAAGGTGGAGCTCTCCGGCGGCATCCGCGACGACGAATCCCTGGACAAGGCCCTGGAACTCGGCGCCGCCCGGGTGAACCTGGGCACCGCGGCACTGGAAAACCCGGAGTGGACCGCCAGCGCCATCGCCCGGTACGGCCAGGCCATCGCCGTCGGGCTGGATGTCCGCGGCACCACGCTGGCCGCCCGCGGCTGGACCAAGGAAGGCGGGGACCTCTGGGAGGTGCTCGCCCGCCTCGAAGAGGCCGGCTGCCCCCGCTACGTCGTCACCGACGTCACCAAGGACGGCACGCTGCGCGGACCGAACGTGGAACTGCTGCGCGAGGTCCTCAAGCGCACGGACCGTCCGGTGGTCGCCTCCGGCGGTATTTCCAGCCTCGACGACCTGGCCGCCCTGCGCGAGCTGGTGCCGCTGGGCTTGGAAGGCACCATTGTCGGCAAGGCGCTCTACGCAGGCGCGTTCACACTTCCGCAGGCGTTCGACGTCGCCGGGCACCCGGAACGCTGAGAATGGCATCACGCGAGCTCCCCGGCCATATCGCCGCTGCCCTGGCAGGGGCAGGCGGACCCGCCGACTCCGCCGGCCGGCCCTGGTCCGGACGTGACCTGGGCGGCGACGGCAACCCGCTGCACAACTTCGACAACGACGACGGCCGTGCCGACGCCGGGTACGTCGCCGCGGTGGCGAAGCTGGTAGGCGGAACGGGCAGCGAGGCGGAGGTGGTCGCGTCGCTGGCTACGGCGCGCGTGTTTGTACCGATTGTGGCTGTGCTCGGAGAGGAAGCCGAAGGCGACCACGGGCTGGCGGCGGACAAGCAGGCGGACATGGCGCTGGTGTCGCTGACCGCCCCGGACGGCCGGAAAGCGCTGCCGGTGTTCACC
Organism: Arthrobacter sp. Y3224198; assembly: GCF_059090025.1. Classification (NCBI taxonomy): domain Bacteria; kingdom Bacillati; phylum Actinomycetota; class Actinomycetes; order Micrococcales; family Micrococcaceae; genus Arthrobacter; species Arthrobacter sp. Y3224198. The sequence goes on along the minus strand of NZ_JBNHFG010000016.1, from coordinate 32,506 downwards.
TCGGTGGCGGCGCTGGAGCACTGGCATCCCGAAGCGCGGCCGGTGGCGGTCTACACACCGCGGGCAGCGCTGTCTGCCGTCTCGGAGGACGCCCAGCTGCTGGTCATTGATCCGGGGGCCGATTTCACCTTTGTGGTCCGGCGTCCGGCCATGTGGGCGCTGGCCCAGCAGCGGGAATGGGTGCCCTCCTACGCGGACCCCGATCTGGTGGCTTTTGCCCGCGCCGCAGCGGAACCGGATCCGCGGATTCTGGGCATCACGCTGCAGCAGGGCCAGGGCACCGCGTCACGTACCGCCGCGGGAGCGCCCGTTGGCGGGGGAGGGGCAGGCCCTGAGCTTAGAATGGTCGTTCAGCTCGCGCCCGGACTCGGTCCGCAGGACGTCCAGGCACTGGTGTCCGCCCTGCAGCAGCGCCTGACTGCCAATCAAGAGTTTGTTGAGCGCGTGGATTCACTGGACCTGCTGACCGCACGCTGACCTGTCAGGCGCAAGCCGCCGAAAGAGAACTGCCGTGAATTTTGGCCTGTACCGCGAGATGCTGCGCAATGCCCCCATCCGCAGGCTCCTGCTGGTGGGCATGGTTGCCCGTTTCCCCCATTCGGCCGCCGGGGTGCTGCTGACCCTGCACGTGGTGAACACGATGGACAAGGGGTATGCGGCCGCCGGTGCGGTGGCCGCCGTCGTGACCATCGGCATCGCCGTCGGCGCCCCGTGGCGCGGACGCCGGGTGGACACCGTGGGGCTGCGCCGGGCACTGATTCCCTCCGTCATCGCCGAAGCCGTGATCTGGAGCCTCGCCCCGCATGCCAGCTTCCAGTGGCTGCTGGTGCTGGCGCTGGTCGGCGGCGTCTTCACGCTGCCGGTCTTCAGCGTGGTGCGGCAGTCCCTGGGCGTGCTTGCCACCGGCGAGCAGCGGCGGACCGCCTTCGCGCTGGACTCCATTGCCACCGAACTGATCTTTATGATGGGCCCGGCGCTGGGGGCCGTCATTGCCACCCAGATCTCCTCGGTGGTCGGCCTGACGGCCGTGGGCCTTTCGGCTGCCGTGGCCGGACTGCTGCTGATCTGGTTCAACCCGCCCACCCGCACGGCAGAACCGCAGGACGCCGTCACCGCAGTGGATGAGCAGGACGCCGCGGCTGCCGCAGCCATCAGCGTGGCCCCGGCCAACGTGCAGGACGCCCCGATGGAACTCACCGGTGCAGGCCTGCCTGGCGGCCCACAGAACGTCTTCACCCGGCTCGGCAGGGGACTGGCCGGGAACTTCGGCTGGCTTACGGCCAGCGTGGCCGTGGTGTTCGCCGTGGCCGTCGGCGCCGGGCTGCTGCTCTCCAGCACCGACGTCGGCATTGTGGCCCTGGTCGAAGCCGGCGGAAATCCGTCCGAGGTGGGCATCGTGTTTGTGGCCTGGTGTGCGGCCTCCGCTGTGGGCGGTGTGGTGTACGGAGCCATGAACCGGCGGATTTCGCCCATGCTCCTGCTGCTGGCCATGGCGGTCCTGACCATGCCCATGGCATTTGCCACCGGCACGCTCAGCCTTGCTCTGCTCTCCATCCCGGCCGGGCTGCTCTGTGCCCCGGTGCTGTCTTCCGCCTCGGAACGGGTGGCGGACCTGGTATCCGAGGAACGCCGCGGCGAAGCAATGGGGTGGTACGGCTCGGCCATGACCGCCGGGACCGCGCTCGGTGCGCCGGTGGCCGGGCTGGCCATCGACGTGATCGGCCCGTGGTCCGGCTTCGTGATGGCAGGCGGCGCCGCGGCGGCGCTGGTCCTGGTGACGCTCTCGGTACGCCGGCTGGTGCGCCGCCGCCCTGTCGGGGCCTGAAACCCGGGGCATCCGGACGGGTGTCCCGGCGGGCCGCGGGCGGAAGGGCCCGGTTCCGGGCAGAAAAATGCCCGGAGAGCCGGCCACCGTCAACGGCGGCGGACTCTCCGGGCGGATACAGCGGTTGGAGAACGGAACCTAGCTGACGGGGCCGGTGAACTTCTCGCCCGGGCCCTTGCCCGGCGCGTCCTGGATCACGGATGCCTCGCGGAAAGCCAGCTGCAGGGAACGCAGCCCGTCGCGCAACGGTCCGGCGTGCTGGCTGCCGATCTCGGGTGCCGCGGCCGTGACAAAGCCGGCCAGCGCGGTGATCAGCTTGCGTGCTTCGTCCAGGTCCTTCAGCTCTTCGGCGTCATCGCCCTCGGCCAGGCCGCACTTGACGGCGGCGGCGCTCATCAGGTGGACGGCCGCCGTCGTGATGACCTCGATGGCCGGAACTTCGGCGATGTCGCGCATCTGCTCAGCGACTTCCTGCTGTGCTGCGGCGGCGGAATCGGACTCTTCGGGTGTTCCCGGGAAGGAGTGGCGGGTTGCTTCGCCCGCCGGATTGCTCTGTGGGGTACTCATACTGGTAAGCTTGTCACAGACCGACTGGTTGTCGTTACTTTCAGTGCCCTTGACGGGCAGGATGAAAATCACACTTTCCTCCTGAAAGCGGCGTAACCGGTATGCAAGCGGAGACCCCTCCCACCCGCGTCAGCCTGACTGCCTTCTGGGCAGCAGAGTTGCCGGGTTCAGGTCGGCCCCGGTGGGGCTGCAGTTAGGACCGGACGGATCAAACCGTCGGGTAAGGAACTGCGGCATTCCCGGGAGCCAGCTGCCTTCCCAGGCGGTTGCAGCCGACCCAGTTAGGGCCTTCGATTGCGCTTGCAATTGGAGGCCTTCTTCATTTGCAGGCGGTAGCCGTTTTGGATAACACAGGAGCTGCAACATTAGCGAGCCAAGAATCAATGATCGGATCCGCGTCCCCGAGGTGCGGCTGGTAGGTCCGGCGGGTGAACAGGTAGGCGTGGTCCGTATTGAGGATGCCCTGCGCCTGGCTGCCGAGTCAGACCTGGATCTTGTTGAGGTAGCACCGCAGGCCAAGCCCCCGGTGTGCAAACTAATGGACTTCGGCAAGTACAAGTACGAAGCCGCCGTCAAGGCACGTGAAGCCCGGAAGAACCAGACGAACACCGTTCTGAAGGAAATCCGCTTCCGCCTGAAGATCGACACACATGACTACGAAACCAAGCGGGGACACGCCATGCGCTTCCTCGGCGCCGGTGACAAGGTCAAGGCCATGATCCAGTTCCGCGGCCGCGAGCAGCAGCGTCCTGAAATGGGCATGAAGCTCCTGAACAAGTTCGCGGAGGATGTCGCCGAGGTCGGTGTGGTTGAGTCCACCCCGCGCATCGACGGCCGCAACATGGTCATGGTCATCGGTCCGCTGAAGAACAAGGCCGAAGCCAAGGCTGAAGCCCGGCGTGCGTCGCAGCGCGCTGACGCCAGGGCAGCGAATGAGGCCGCCAAGAACGGCGAGGCACCTGCACGGGTGGACACCTCGTCGGACAAGGCGCCCATGACGCAGAGCCTGGCGGACCTGCTGCCGGACGGACTGCGTCTGGGTTCCTCCGCTGCCGAAGCCGACAAGGCCCGCGCAGAGCAGGAAAAGGCCGAGAAGGAACAGGCCGCCAAGCGCGCCAAGGCTGCAGCTGCTGAAAAGGCCGCAACCGAAGCACGCCGCGTCGCCGCAGCCAGCAAGGCAGCCGCAGCGCCGGCCGCTGAGGCTGCACCGGCTGAAGCAGCCAAGCCTGCCGAAGCGGCCAAGCCTGCTGCAGCCCCCAAGCCTGCAGCGGTGCCCAAGCCCTCCGCGGCAAAGCCCGCAGCGCCCAAGCCGGCTGCCCGGCCCAAGCCTGCTGCGGCACCCAAGCCTGCCGGCAAGCCGTCTTCCTCACGGGGGACGTCCGGCCAGAACAAGCCCGGAACCGCAGAGTAGTTCCACTGCCCTGCGCCTCATCCGGCGTCCAGTAATAAAGCCCTGGCACCCCCTGGGTGTCCGAAGCCCCGCGGGCCTGCCCGCGGAAACCTAAAGGAGATCGGTAGACATGCCGAAGATGAAGACCCACAGTGGCGCCAAGAAGCGCTTCAAGCTGACCGGTACCGGCAAGCTCAAGCGCCAGCAGGCCAACCGCCGCCACTACCTGGAGCACAAGCCCTCCACGCTGACCCGCCGCCTGGCCAACGACAAGCTCGTTGCACCGGCAGACGCCAAGGTCATCAAGAAGATGCTGGGCATCTAACTAATCCCCGACAGCCGTCCCGTTCGGGCCGGTTTCACCCCATCAAAGCTTTCCCCGCTCCTGGGCCGTCCAGGCGCAGTGACTTACCAAGTCGGGGAGATTTACCAAAAGGAGTACGCACGTGGCACGTGTGAAGCGGGCGCTTAACGCCCACAAGAAGCGTCGGGTTATTCTCGAGCGCGCCAAGGGTTACCGCGGACAGCGTTCGCGCCTGGTCCGTAAGGCCAAAGAGCAGCTGCTGCACTCGTTTGTGTACAGCTACGGTGACCGCCGCAAGCGCAAGGGCGATTTCCGCCGCCTGTGGATCCAGCGCATCAACGCTGCTTCCCGCGCCAACGGCCTGACCTACAACCGCCTGATCCAGGGCCTGAAGCTGGCCGAGATCCAGGTTGACCGCCGCATGCTGGCCGAACTGGCCGTCAACGACGCCGCCGCGTTCGCCGCACTGGTCCAGATCGCCAAGGACGCCCTGCCGTCCGACACCTCGGCTCCGGCCGTCCAGGCTGCTCCGGCTGCCAAGGCTGCTCCTGCTGCCAAGCCGGCCGCTGCCGTTGCCGACGCCAAGGGTGGCTTCAAGGCTTCCGAGGGTGACGCCCCCGAGGGCTTCGTCATCAAGGGCAACCTGGGTTCGGGCAAGTACCACGTCCCCGGTTCCACCTGGTACGAGCAGACCGTTGCTGAGTACTGGTTCGATTCGGTTGAAGCAGCCAAGGCTGCCGGCCTGGAGCCTGCAGGCGGAGAATCCCGCCAGAAGTTCCAGGGCTAAGGGAATCGGTCTCTAAAAGACGATGAACCACGAAGGGCGCCCGCAGGCACCGCTAATGTCCAACCCCCGAGCAGATCGGGTCCGTGATGTAGCGAAACTTGCCGGGCGCTCTTCGCGCTTAAAAACCGGCCGCTTCCTGGCCGAAGGACCGCAGGCCGTCCGTGAAGCGCTGACTGCGCACCGGGCGGCCGCGGCGGGCGGCGGTTCCGCCGTCGTTCACGAAGTATTCGCCACCGAGGCGTGTCTGGACAGGCTGCCTGAACTGGCCGATCTGGCCCGCGGCGTGACGCTGCGGCTGGCAACCGACGAGGTTCTGGCCGCCATGGCCGATACCGTTTCCCCGCAGGGCATTGTCGCCGTCTGCAACGCGTCGTCGGCAACATTGGCGGACGTCCTGGCATCGGGCGCCCAACTCGTGGCCGTCCTGTGTGAGGTCCGCGATCCCGGCAACGCCGGCACCGTCCTGCGTGCCGCGGACTCCGCCGGCGCCGACGCCGTGGTGCTCACGGCCTCCAGCGTGGACATTTACAACCCCAAGGCCGTGCGGTCCACCGCCGGCTCCCTCTTTCATCTGCCGGTAGTCACCGGCGCGGACTTCGCTGAAGTCATCGGTGCGTTGCGGGCCGCCGGCGTCACGGTCCTGGCCGCCGACGGATACGGGAGCGTCAACCTGGACCGCATCCAGGACCTCAGCGCCGTCCGCCGGCTGGCGCCTGACACTGCGGACGGCAGCCATGACGACGGCCTGCCCCGGCTCGAGGCTCCCACCGCCTGGCTGTTCGGCAACGAGGCCCAGGGGCTTTCCGACGCCGAACTGGCCGCCGCGGACCACCGGGTGGCCGTCCCGCTCTACGGCAGCGCGGAAAGCCTCAATGTCGGTACGGCCGCAACCGTGTGCCTTTACGCCTCCGCACGCGCCCAGCACAGCTGAGGCGCCTCACCTGCCCTGGGGCTGCACCGCATCTTCAGCGGCACGTGCGCCGGGAACGCCCGCCGGACGACGGCGGTCCAGGGCTCCGCTGAGCAGGGCGATTCCCAGCCCCAGCAGGGCCAGCACGGCACCCACGATGGCCGGTGACCGGAAGCCCCAGCCCCACGCAATCACCAGCCCGCCTGCCATGGCGCCCAGGGCATTGGCCATGTTCAATGCCGCGTGGTTCAGCGACGACGCCAGCGACGCCGCACCGGGGGAGACATCGAGCAGCCGCGTCTGAAGCGCCGGCGTCAGGGCTGAACCGATCGCACCGACCAGGAAAACCAGGATGATCGCTCCGGCCTTGTACTGCACACCCCAGGCATACACGGCCAGAATCAGTACGGTGCCGGCAAGGACGGCGTAGATGCTGCCCATCACCGAGCGGTCTGCGATCCGTCCTCCCACAATGTTCCCCACTACCTGTCCCACGCCATAGAGGCCAACGATCAGCGGCAGTACTCCCATGGAGAAGCCGGCTACCTCGGTCATCGTGGGGGAGATGTAGGTGTAGACCGCGAAGAACCCGCCGAAGCCGACGGTGCCCACCAGCAGGGCGAGCCACATCTGCATACGGCGCAGGGCGCTGAGTTCGCGCCGGATGCTGGCATCAGGGTGCGTGGCCTGGAAGGGAACGAACCAGGCCACCAGGGCGACGGTCAGGAGGGCTATGGCGCCGACCAGGACGAACATCCAGCGCCAGCCGGCCAGCTGTCCCAGCCAGGTAGCGAACGGCACCCCGACCACGTTGGCAATGCTCAGGCCAAGCATGACCATGGAGATGGCCCAGCCGCGCCGGGTCGGCGCAACCAGGGATGCAGCGATCACGGCGGCCACGCCAAAGAAGGCACCGTGGGGCAGGCCCGAGAGGAAGCGGGTGACCAGCAGCCATTCGTAATCCGGTGCAATGAAGGAGGAAAGATTGGCGATTGCAAAGAACGCCATAAGCCCCAGGGCCAGCCACTTGCGCGGCATCTTGGCACCCGCAGCAGCAAGGAGCGGCGCGCCCACAACGACGCCGAGGGCGTAGGCGGAGATGACGTGGCCGCCTTCAGGGACGGAGACACCCAAATCTGCGACCATCTCCTGGAGCAGGCCCATGATGGCAAACTCGGTGGTACCGATGGCGAAGCCACCCGCAGCCAGGGCTGTGATCGCCAGGGAGGCATGGTGGTTCTTGGGCGTCATTACGCGCAGGGAAGGCATTAGTGCGGTGTGGCTTTCGGATCAGCGGGTGCGCGGAGCCGTGGAAAGGCGCGGGCGCGTCGGGTGGACCCGTGGTCAGAGCGGAAGAACGGATGCAGCCGTTGGCCGGGGCCAAACGGCCACGGTGCCGTTCCTTCCCAGTCTAGGACAGGTGGCACCGTAGACTCGATCTGTGTCGATTTCAGAACTGAAGCAGGTAGTCGGAGCCGCGATTGTTGACGACCTGGGCCAGCCGCGGTGCCTGCTGGCTGCCCGCCGGACCGCCCCGGAAGCCTATGCCGGCATGTGGGAGTTCCCTGGCGGAAAGGTGGAGCCGGGGGAATCCTGCGAAGCTGCACTGCACCGTGAACTCAGCGAAGAACTGGGTATTGAAGTGGTCCTGGGTGCGGAGGTCGCCGGACCCTTGGATCAGGGCTGGCCGTTGAATGCCAAAGCCGCGATGCGTGTGTGGCTCGTGTCGGTGAAGGCGGGGGAGCCGCAGCCTCTCCAGGATCATGACGAACTCCGCTGGGTCCCGCTCGAGTCCGGGGCCCTGGCCGAGCTGCCCTGGATCCCCGCGGACTTTCCCATAGTCGCCGCTGTCCTGCGGGCTGCGGAGCAACCCGCTGCCGGGCCGGCCTAATAAGCGGATCCGCCTACCGGATCCTTGCGGCCGGGGCTGTCCGGGTTGGTCGGGCCGAGGCCAGGACTGCGTCCATTCCGGCAGCGCCTCGGCAGCGCCCTCAACCGCGCCGATGGAGATCAGTTCCTCCATGGAGGACCGGCTGGCAAACGCCGTCACCACCTCCACATCCGTTCCTCCGTCCCTGCCCAGGCCTCTGCCAGCGCATCGAGTGCGCGGTGTGCCTGGGTGACGGCATCCGGGGTGGTGCACACGAGCTGTTCCCTCCCGCGGCGTTCCTTGGTGACCAGGCCTGCCGCTTCAAGCACCGCAACGTGTATCTGGACGGCTGCGAATTCATGGGTAGGCCTCGGCCAGCCGCCGGTCAAGAGCCGGGAAGAAAACTAAAAAAGAGTTCCCGCCGCTACCGGCAGTTCCGCAGCCGACTGCGGGGCGGCCCGGGGTGCACCGCGGGTGGCGAGGAACTGGTTGCGCCCGGCGAAGCCGTAGCGCTTCTTGAAGAGGGTGATCCGGCCCGCGAGCCACTGCCGGTAGTCCTTGGAGGCGTAGGTGCCGCCGTTGTACAGCTTGTCGTAGCGGGCCGACAGCTGGGGATAGTCGCGTGCCAGCCAGTCCCGGTACCACTCGCGTGCACCCGGACGCAGGTGAAGGGCGCCGGCCGTGACGGAGGTGGCGCCGGCGTCGGCCAGTGCGGAGAAAAGTGCGTCCAGTGACTCGTCGCCGTCGGTCAGCCAGGGCAGGATGGGCATCGCCATGACGTTGCAGTCCATGCCGGCATCGCGGATCCGCCGGATCAGGTCCAGCCGTGCCCTGGGCGAGGGTGTGCCCGGCTCAACGCGGTGGGCCAGTTCCGGATCCAGCAGGGCCAGGGAAATCCCCATGCTGATGCTGGTCTGTTGGGCAGCCTCGGTCAACAGCGGGATGTCGCGGGCCAGCAACGTTCCCTTGGTGAGGATGGAGAACGGGGTGCCGCTGTCGGCCAGGGCGCGGATGATGCCCGGCATCAGTTTGTACCGGCCTTCGGCGCGCTGGTACGGATCGGTGTTGGTGCCCATGGCCACATGGTGGTGTTGCCAGGACGGCCGGGCCAGCTCCCTGCGCAGCACCTCGGCGGCGTTGACCTTGACCACCAGCTGGCTGTCGAAGTCCGCGCCGCTGTCCAGGTCCAGGTAGGTGTGGGTTTTGCGGGCAAAGCAATAGACGCATGCGTGGCTGCAGCCGCGGTAGGGATTGACCGTCCATTCGAACGGCATGTTGGACCCGCCGCCCACTTTGTTCAGCACGGACTTGGCGGCCACCTCGTGGAAGGTGATCCCGGCAAAATCCGGGGTGCGCACGGTACGGACGAGCCCCTGCAGGGGTATCAGCGCATCCGCCGGCGCGGCAAGGGGCTGCCCGCCGCCGTCTCCGGGGCCGGGGGAGTCCTCTGCCTGCGCAGTGGGAGTGTTCAGTTCCTGGCCTTGCCACCTCATTCCCCTATTAGAACATGTGTTCGAATATGGGGCTACCCCTGCCGGGCCAACCACTTCCTCCGGCGAGCCAGGAGCGGCCTCCGTCTGCCCCTCTCCCTGCCCGTCCTTCCCACGCTCTGTGACTCCTGTTGCCAGTGAGGCCACAACGGCCACATCCGTACCTAAGCGTGGGAAGTTCGGAGGCCGGCCGGCCTCTCCCTGCCCGTCCTTCCCACGCTCTGTGACTCCTGTTGCCAGTAAGGCCACAACGGCCACATCCGTACCTAAGCGTGGGAAGTTCGGAGGCCGGCCGGCCCCTCCCTGCCCGTCCTTCCCACGCTCTGTGACTCCTGTTGCCAGTAAGGCCACAACAGCCACATCCGTACCTAAGCGTGGGAAGTTCGGAGGCCGGCCGGCCCCTCCCTCCGACGAGCCAGCAGCGGCCTCCGCCTGCCCCACCCTGCCTGTCCTTCCCGCACGGCTTCCGTTACTGCCCGCGGGCCGCGCGCCGGTAGCCGCCGTCGGCCAAGCCCGCCAGCCGTTCAAACGGGTTGGCCGACGCCGGATTGCCGGCCAGCAGGCGGGAGACCGCCGCTGCGGCAAAGTACAGGGGCAGGAACAGGGGGCCCAGGACGGCGTACTGGGTGCTGTGCCGCATCTCATGGCGCAGCAGGGGGCTGCCGTCTGCCGTGATGCGCCGGGCCGAGGAGGAACGGTAGAGGATGACGTTGCCCAGGGTGAAGGCCGCCGCCCGCGGGAGGGGCAGCGGATACCCGCCGGCCAGGACGGTGCCCTGGGGTCCGGTGCGTATCCGGCACCCGGTGAGCCGGGCCAGGACCAGCCCGGCAGGTGTGGAGAGGTTGACCAGGTTCGCCCAGCGGCGCAGGGCCGGGGCACGGAACCGGAACATACGGGGAACGGACCGCACGGCACCTCCTATTCGGCACCCCCGGCGGGAAGTATGACACCCCTGCAGGGGGCGTCTACTAGACTTGCAATGATAAGCCAGAACCCAACTAGGGCCGGAAACAGGTAAGAACCGTACATGTCTAACTCCACACCGGGGACTGGTTCCCCAGATACCTCTCCTGAGGGCACCCTGCCCGAGCCGCCGAATCCGCTGGACGAAGCCGCCATCGGCACCGCCGTCGAGCAGGCGCTCGCCGCCATTGCCGCTGCCGCCGATCTGGACGGCCTGAAGGAAGTCCGGATTGCCGTCACCGGGGAGAAGTCCCCGCTGAGCCTGGCCAACCGGACTATCGGCAAGCTGCCCAAGGACCAGAAAGCCGCCGCCGGCAAGCTGGTGGGCCCGGCCCGCGGCAGGATCAACCAGGCGCTCGCCGCCCGCGGCGTTGAGCTTGAGGCCGAGCGCGATGCCCGCATCCTCATCGAAGAAGCCGTGGACGTCACTGCCGCACCGCGCCGCCGCCGGATCGGCGGACGCCACCCCATCTCCACCCTGCAGGACCGCGTCGCCGACGTGTTTGTGGGCATGGGCTGGGAAATCGCCGAAGGCCCCGAGGTGGAATCCGAGTGGTTCAACTTCGACGCGCTGAACTTCAAGCCGGACCACCCGGCGCGGGAAATGCAGGACACCTTCTTCGTGGAGCCGCCCGAGGCGCACCTGGTGATGCGTACGCACACCTCCCCGGTCCAGGTCCGCTCCATGCTGGAACGGGACCTGCCGATCTACGTGCTCTGCCCCGGCAAGGTGTTCCGGACCGACGAGCTGGACGCCACCCATACCCCGGTGTTCCACCAGTTCGAAGGCCTGGCCATCGACAAGGGCCTGACCATGGCTGACCTGGTCGGCACCCTGGAGCACTTCACCCGCGTGCTGTTCGGTGACGAGGCGAAGGTCCGGCTGCGCCCGAACTACTTCCCGTTCACGGAACCCAGCGCAGAACTGGACATCTGGCACCCCGGTGCCAAGGGCGGTCCGCGCTGGATCGAATGGGGCGGCTGCGGCATGGTCAACCCCAACGTGCTCCGCGCGGCCGGGATCGACCCCGAGGTCTATTCAGGTTTTGCCTTCGGCATGGGCATTGACCGTGCCCTCATGTTCCGCAACGAGGTTTCGGACATGCACGAAATGATTGAAGGCGACGTACGTTTCAGCGAACACTTCGGGATGGAGATCTAAGTGAGAATCCCACTTTCCTGGCTGCGCGAGTATGCCCAGGTGCCGGCGGAGGCAACCGCCGAAGACGTGATGGAAGACCTGGTCCGGGTCGGCCTGGAGGAAGAGGACGTGCACCGTCCCTCCGACGAGCTGCAGGGGCCGATTGTGGTGGGCCAGGTCCTCAGCATGGAGCCGGAGCCGCAGAGCAACGGCAAGACCATCAACTGGTGCTCGGTCCGCGTGGTGCCTGAAGGCGCCGAGCAGACCCTCACCGGCAAGGGCATCGAGCCCTCCGGTGTCCAGGGCATTGTCTGCGGTGCGCACAACTTCAAGGTGGGGGACAAGGTAGTTGTCACCCTGCCCGGCGCCGTGCTGCCCGGTGATTTCCGGATCAGTCCGCGCAAGACCTACGGCCATGTGTCCGCGGGCATGATCGCCTCGGTGCGGGAACTCGGCATCGGCGATGACCATGACGGCATCCTGGTGCTCTCCACGCTCGGGCTTGACCCCGAGGTAGGCACCGACGCGATGGAGCTGCTGGGCCTGTATGACCAGGCGGCGGAAATCAACGTGACGCCGGACCGCGGCTACGTGTTCTCCATCCGCGGCGCGGCCCGCGAGTACGCGCACGCCACCGGCACCAAGTTCACCGACCCGGCCGCCGGCGTCGTTGTTCCCGAGGCCGACGGCAAGGGCTTCCCGGTCCGGATCGAGGACGGCGCTCCCATCTACGGCAAGCCCGGCTGCGACCGCTTTGTGGCCCGGACCGTGCGCGGCGTGGATCCCTCCCGGCCCACCCCGCCGTGGATGTCCTCCCGCCTGCGCCTGGCCGGCATGCGCTCCATCTCGCTGGTGGTGGATATTTCCAACTACGTGATGCTCGAGCTCGGCCAGCCGCTGCACTTCTACGACCTTGACAAGCTCACCGGCGAAATCGTGGTCCGCCGCGCCGCCGAGGGCGAGACACTGAAGACCCTGGATGAGAAGGAACGCCGGCTGTCCCCGGAGGACCTGCTCATCACCGACGGCTCCGGCGCCATCGGCATTGCCGGCGTTATGGGCGGAGCGGCCACGGAGGTGTCCGACGGCACGCAGAACGTCCTGATCGAGGCCGCGCACTTCGAAGAGGTCAGCATTGCCCGCTCCCGCCGCCGGCACAAGCTGCCCTCCGAAGCGTCCAAGCGCTTCGAGCGCGGCGTGGACTGGAACGTGGCCGACGTCGCCGCGCAGCGGGCGGTCGACCTGCTGGTGGAACTGGCCGGCGGCAGCGCCGACGAGTCGGTCACCGACGTCGGCACGGCACCCGCCCCGGTGCGCATCGAACTGCCGGAGCAGTTCCCGTCCCGGCTGATCGGCCTGGACTTCACGGACTCCCAGATCACCGGGAGCCTGGAAGACCTGGGCGCGTCCGTTGAGAAGACCGACGGCGGTTACCTGGTCACGCCGCCGAGCTGGCGTCCGGACCTGGAAACGCGGGAGGACCTCACCGAGGAAATCATCCGCCTGGTGGGCTACGACAAGATTCCGTCCACCCTGCCCGTGGCCCCTCCCGGCCGCGGACTGACCCGGATCCAGCAGCAGCGCCGCCGGCTGATGCAGTCGCTGGCCGCCGCCGGCCTCACCGAGGTGCTGTCCTACCCGTTTGTCACCGAAGCGGACAACAACACCTTCGGTGCATCCGAGGGTGCCCGGGATGCCCTGAAGCTGGCCAACCCGCTCAGCGCCGAATACGGCTACCTGCGCACCTCCGTGCTGCCGGGCCTGTTCGAGGTGGCCAAGCGCAACATGTCGCGCGGCTTCCGGGACCTGGCCCTGTTCGAATCCGGCACGGTCTTCCTGCCGGGCGAGCACCTGGGCACCAAGAGCATCCCGCCGCTGGGCGCCAAGCCGTCCGACGACGTCCTTGACGAGCTGTACGCGGGTATTCCCGACCAGCCGCTGCACGTGGGTGTCCTGCTCGCCGGCCACGAATCCGCCCCCGGAGCGGGCAACACGCCCCGCACCTGGGACTGGGCCGACGCCGTGGACTTCGCACGCCTGATGGGTGATGTCCTTGGCGTTGAACTGGTGGTGGAGCAGGGGATGCACCAGGCCTTCCATCCCGGACGCACTGCACGCATCGCGCTGCGCAGCGGCGAGACCGTGGGCTACGCCGGCGAACTGCACCCGAAGCTCCTGGCCGAGCGGGACATGCCTGCCCGGACCGCTGCCGTGGAATTGGACGTCGACGCGCTTTTCGATGCCGCTCCCGACGTCATTGTTGCCCGCCCCATCTCCAGCTTCCCCATCTCCACGCAGGACGTGGCCCTGGTGGTTGCGGAGGACGTCCCGGCCGAGCAGGTCCGGGAAACCCTGCGCGAAGGGGCCGGTGAACTGCTCGAAGACGTGGCGCTGTTCGACGTCTACGCCGGGCAGGGCATCGAGCCCGGGCACAAGTCGCTCGCGTTCGCGCTGCGCTTCCGTGCACCGGACCGGACGCTGACCGCCGATGAGGCATCTCAGGCACGCGCTGCCGCCGTCGCACTGGCGGCGGAGCGTTTCGGGGCTGTCCAGCGCTGATACCGCCGGGCCCGGGCCTAAACCCGGGACAGCAAAAGGGCCCTGCCGGTTTTCCGGCAGGGCCCTTTTATTGCTCTGAAAGCGGAGTTCAATCCGCGGCGCCACCGGCGGCAAGGGCAATCCCGACCCACCAGCTGAGCTCCTCGTCGTCCACAATCCGGGACCAGGGAACCGTCAGCCAGTTCCGCCCCATCGGACGGTTGCTGCCCATCACGGCCTCTTCGCCTCCCCGTGCCAGCAGGTCGTCGTAGCTGGCCGGATCAATGTGCACCAGCAGATCGCCCCGGGACCCGGCCGCCACCGCCAGGCGGTCATCCACCATAAAAGACAGCCCGCCGAACATGTGCACCTCGCGGACATTGGGTTGGGGAGCCAAAACGGTGCGCAGCCGCCCTGCCAGGATGTCCCTGCTATCCATGGCGGGCATGATGGGCTCCCTTCACAGTGCCTGAAGCCCCGATGCTAGGCCCCCCGTGCCGGGTCCGCTAGGGGATCAGCAGGACCTTGCCGGTGGTGCGCCGGCCCTCGAGGTCGGCCTGGGCCCGGGATGCCTCGGCCAGCGGATAGGTCTGCCCGATCCGGACATCAAGCGTGCCCGCCAGCACCGCGTCGAACAGCTCCCGTGCCCGCCACTGCCGCTCTTCGGGTGTAAGCAGGTAATGCGCGAGGGTGGGCCGGGTGAGGAAAAGCGATCCGGAGGAATTCAGCCGCTGGATATCGAACGGCGGCACCTGCCCGGAGGCGCCCCCGAACAGCACCAGCATGCCCCGGGTCCGCAGGCTCGCCAGGGAACCGTCAAAGGTGGCCGCCCCCACGCCGTCGTAAACCACATCCACACCGGTGCCGCCGGTGAGGGCGCGGACCTGGCCGGCGAAGCCGTCGTAGCGCAGCACATGGTCGGCACCGGCTTCCCGGGCCAGGGCTTCCTTCTCCTCGGTGGACACCGTGGTGATCACCGTGGCGCCCTTTGCCTTGAGCAGTTGGATCAGGAGCAGCCCCACCCCGCCGGCGCCGGCATGCACCAGTGCGGTCTGCCCGTCCCGGACCGGGAACGTGGAGTTGCACAGGTAATGCGCCGTCATGCCCTGCAGCATCAGGGCCGCGGCGGCCTCGTCCGTAACACCTGCGGGTACCGGCAGTGCGACGTCGGCGTCCATCAGCGTGTACGCGGCGTAGGTGCCGCCGCCCTCGGCCGTGGCCACCCGGTCTCCTTCGCGGAACCCGGATTCCAGGCCGGCCGCGACGACGGTTCCGGCCGCCTCGCTGCCGGGTATGAAGGGATATGACACGGGGTAAACGCCGCTGCGCTTGTACGTGTCGATGAAGTTCACGCCTGCTGCGGCCACCTTCACCAGTACCTGGCGGGGGCCCGGCTCGGGCAGGTCGACGTCTTCATAACGCAGGATTTCAGGTCCGCCCGCTTCCGGGACGACAATGGCTTTATGCACGGCATGGCCTTTTCTGCTGGCTGGAACGTTCCGCTTAATAATGTGCTCCCCATCATACTGTTTGCATAAATATTGAAGCCCTTGCATAAATGTGCTGTAGGGTGGGGGCATGACGATTTCCGTAGCAGTGTCCGGTGCCAGCGGCTATGCCGGCGGGGAAGTGCTGCGCCTGCTGGCCGGCCATCCGGACGTAACTATCGGCGCCATCACGGCCCACAGCAATGCCGGCGCGCGGCTGGGGGAGCTCCAGCCGCACCTGCACGGCCTGGCCGACCGTGTCCTCACCGACACCACCGTGGAAAACCTCGCCGGGCACGACGTCGTCTTCCTGGCCCTGCCGCACGGCGCCAGCGCCGCGCTGGCCGCCCAGCTGGAGGCGGACACGCTGGTGATTGACGCCGGCGCGGACCACCGGCTGGAAGACCCGATGGCGTGGGAGAAGTTTTACGGTTCCCCGCACGCGGGCAGCTGGCCTTACGGGCTGCCCGAGCTGCCCGGCCACCGGGACCGGCTCAAGGGAGCCCGCCGGATCGCCGTTCCGGGCTGCTATCCCACCAGCTCCCTGCTGGCCCTGGCCCCCGGTTTCACCGCCGGCCTGCTGGAGCCGCAGGACGTGGTGATCGTCTCCGCCTCGGGCACCTCGGGCGCGGGCAAGGCGGCCAAACCGCATCTGCTCGGCTCCGAAGTCCTCGGCGGCATGAGCCCCTACGGTGTGGGCGGCGGCCACCGGCACACACCCGAAATCGAACAGGGCCTTTCAGCGGCGGCCGGGGAAACCGTGGCCGTGTCCTTCACGCCCACCCTGGCACCGATGGCCCGTGGAATCCTGACCACCGCCACCGCCAAGGTCCGGCCCGGCGTCGATCCGGCGGCCCTGCGTGCGGCATGGGAATCAGCCTACGCAGGCGAGCAGTTTGTTCGCCTGCTGCCCGAAGGCCAGTGGCCGGCCACCAAAATGGTGGTGGGCTCCAACTATGCCGCGATCCAGCTGGCTTATGACGCCCACGCCAACCGGGTGATCGTCAGCTGCGTGATCGACAACCTTACGAAGGGAACTGCCGGCGGCGCCGTGCAGTCCATGAACATTGCCCTCGGCCTGGATGAGGCCGCGGGACTGACGCAGCAGGGAGTGGCTCCGTAATGAGCGCCGCAGCAATCTCAACCAGCACCAGCTCCGCCACCGGCGTCACCGCGCCGGCAGGCTTCCGGGCCGCCGGGGTGACCGCCGGACTCAAGGACTCCGGCGGCCGGGACGTTGCCCTGGTGGTCAACGACGGGCCGGTGAAGTCCGCCGCTGCCGTTTTCACCCGCAACCGGGTGGCGGCCGCTCCCGTCCTGTGGTCCCGGCAGGCCGTCTCGGACGGGCGGGCGGACGCCGTCATCCTGAACTCCGGCGGCGCGAACGCCTGCACCGGTGCCCAGGGTTTCCAGAACACGCATGCCACCGCCGAGAAGACCGCCGAGCTGCTGGGCCTCAGCGCCGCTGACGTACTGGTCTGCTCCACCGGGCTGATCGGCATGCAACTGCCGATGGACAAGCTGCTGCCCGGGGTCGAAGCGGCGGTGCAAGCCCTTGCCGCCGACGGCGGTGCCGAGGCGGCCCAGGCGATCATGACCACCGACACCGTTGCCAAGCAGGCAGTGTTCACCGCTGCCGGCGGCACGGGCTACAGCATCGGCGGCATGGCCAAGGGTGCCGGAATGCTCGCTCCCGGACTGGCCACCATGCTGGTGGTCCTGACCACGGATGCCAACCTGCCCGCAGCCGATCTGGACACCGCACTGCGCGCCGCCACCGCGGTGACCTTTGACCGCACCGACTCCGACGGCTGCATGTCCACCAACGACACCGTGGTCCTGATGGCCTCGGGCGCCGCCGGAACGACGCCGGACCTGGCCGGATTCACCGCCGGACTCACCGAGGTCTGCCATTCCCTGGCGCAGCAGCTGATCACCGACGCCGAGGGCGCCAGCCACGACATTGCCATCACCACGGTCAATGCCGCGACGGTGGCCGACGCCGAGACCGCTTCCCGCGCCGTCGCCCGCTCCAACCTGTTCAAGACCGCCATTTTCGGCAACGACCCGAACTGGGGCCGTGTCCTGTCCGCCGTGGGCACCACCGATGCGGCGTTCGAACCGGACCGGATCGATGTCAGCATCAACGGCGTGCAGGTCTGCCGCAACGGCGGCATCGGCGAACCGCGCGAGGGCGTGGACCTGTCGGCGCGTGCCGTGAGCGTGGAGATCAACCTGCACGCCGGCACCGAAAGCGCCACCATCTGGACGAACGACCTGACCACGGACTACGTCCACGAAAATTCGGCCTACAGCAGCTAGCGGGGAACCAGGATGAGCACTCAGGCAGCAGCCGGTGAACGGCTGCGGGCACAGGACAAAGCGGCAACGCTGATCGAAGCGCTGCCTTGGATCCAGCGGTTCGCGGGCACCACCATGGTGATCAAGTACGGCGGCAACGCCATGGTCAACGAGGAACTGCGCCGCGCCTTCGCCGAAGACATCGTTTTCCTGCACCACGCCGGTGTGCACCCGGTGGTCGTCCACGGCGGCGGTCCCCAGATCAGCGCCCTGCTGGACCGGCTCGGCATCGAGTCCGAGTTCCGCGGCGGACTGCGCGTCACCACCCCGGAGGCCATGGACGCGGTCCGTATGGTCCTGACCGGCCAGGTGGGCCGCGAACTCGTGGGCCTGGTCAACTCGCACGGCCCCTACGCCGTGGGACTTTCCGGCGAGGACGCCGGCTTGCTCCAGGCTGTCCGGACCGGCGCCGTGGTGGACGGCGAGGAAGTGGACCTGGGCCTGGTAGGCGAGGTGGTGGGCGTGCATCCCGGCGCCATCCTGGACCTGGTGTCCGCCGGACGCATTCCGGTAATCAGCACAGTGGCACCCGAGGTGGGCCCCGACGGCGAACCCACCGGACAGGTGCTGAACGTCAACGCCGATACGGCGGCCTCAGCCCTCGCCGTGGCCCTGCAGGCCTCACGCATGGTGGTGCTCACCGACGTCGAGGGGCTGTACGCCGAGTGGCCCGATAAGTCCTCGCTCATCTCCTCGCTCACCACTGCGGAGCTGCGAACCATGCTCCCGTCCCTGGAATCGGGCATGATTCCGAAGATGCAGGCCTGCCTGTCCGCCGTGGAAGGCGGAGTGGACCGGGCCGCCGTCGTGGACGGGCGGATGGCGCACTCGATGCTGCTGGAAATCTTCACCGAGGCCGGCATCGGCACCCAGGTGGTTCCCACGGATCCGGAGGAAGCCCATGAATAAGCACACAAACGCGCCGGCCCGGGACCTAGCTTCGGACGCAGCCGCCTGGCTGCAGCGCTATGACGCCTCGCTGATGGGTGTCTTCGGCGCTCCGCAGCGGGTCCTGGTCCGCGGCAACGGCTGCTATGTGGAAGACGCCGACGGCAACACCTATCTGGACCTGCTGGCCGGCATCGCCGTGAATTCCCTGGGCCATGCCCATCCGGACCTGGTGGCGGCTGTCTCCCACCAGCTGGCCACCCTGGGGCACGTCTCGAATTTCTTCACCAGCCCGTCCCAGGTGATGCTGGCCGAACGGCTGCTGGAACTCGCCGGCGCCCCGGCCGGATCCAAGGCGTTCTTCGCCAACTCCGGCACCGAGGCCAACGAGGCGGCGTTCAAGCTGGCCCGGCGCAATGCCGACCCGGCCGCCGGGCGGACCCGGATCCTGGCACTGGAAGGTGCCTTCCACGGCCGCACCATGGGTGCCCTCGCCCTGACCGCGAAGCCGGCCTACCGCCAGCCGTTCGAACCGCTGCCCGGCGGCGTCGAGCACGTTCCCTTCGGCGACACCGGCGCCCTGCTGGACGCGGTGGACGAGTCGGTGGCGGCAGTGTTCCTGGAACCGATCCAGGGCGAGGCCGGTGTGCGGATGCTGCCGGCCGGATACCTGCAGGCAGCCCGCGAAGCCACCCGGGCCGCCGGGGCCCTGCTGATCATCGATGAGGTGCAGACCGGCATCGGACGCACCGGAAGGTGGTTCGCGTCCGAGGGCGTCCTGCCGGACGCGATGACCCTGGCCAAGGGACTCGGCGGGGGTTTCCCCATCGGGGCGCTGCTGACGTTCGGCGAACAGGCCTCCGGGCTGCTGACCCCGGGAATGCACGGAACCACGTTCGGCGGAAACCCGGTGGCGGCCGCTGCGGCCCTGGCCACCCTGTCCGTGCTGGAATCCAACGGGATGCTGGCCAACGTCCAATCCACCGGGGAGTACCTCCGGCGCGGGCTGGCAGCGGTCGACGGCGTGGCCGAGGTCCGGGGCGAAGGCTTCCTTATCGGGATCGACCTGGAAAAGCCCACCGCTCCGGCCGCCGTGGCGGCGGCGTTGGACGCCGGCTTCATCATCAACAGCACCGGTCCGGCCACGCTGCGGCTCGCCCCGCCGCTGATCCTCACCGTCGAGCAGGCCGGAACCTTCCTGGCCGCACTGCCCGGCATCCTCCGGCGCGCGGCAGGGACGGCGCCCGCAACTCCGGCAGTACCGGCAACCACAACCACTGAAGGAAAACCATGACCCGTCATTTCCTGGTCGATACCGACCTCACCCAGGCGGAGCAGGCCGAGGTCCTGGATCTGGCTGCCGCCCTGAAGAAGGACCGCTACAAGTACCAGCCGTTTGCCGGTGAATCCACCGGCCGGAAGACGGTTGCGGTCATCTTCGACAAGACCTCCACCCGCACGCGGGTCTCCTTTGCCGCCGGCATCTCGGACCTGGGCGGCGTGCCGTTGATCATCGGCGCCGGGGAGTCCCAGCTCGGGCACAAGGAAAGCGTGGCGGACACCACCAAGGTGCTTGAGCGCATGGTCTCCACCATCGTCTGGCGCACCTACGCCCAGTCCGGCCTGGAGGAAATGGCGGCCAACTCCTCGGTGCCCGTTATCAACGCGCTCTCCGACGACTACCACCCCTGCCAGCTGCTGGCGGACCTGATGACCATCCGCGAGCACAAGGGCACCCTTGCCGGCCTGACGCTGACCTACTTGGGGGACTGCGCCAACAACATGGCCAACTCCTACCTGCTGGCCTGCGTCACGGCGGGCATGCACGTCCGGGTGGCCGGTCCGCTGGGGTATCTTCCGGATCCGCGGATCGTCGACGCCGCCGCGGCCCGCGCGGAGGAGACCGGCGGCTCGGTGATGATCACCACCGACGCGTCCGAGGCACTGGCCGGCGCCGACGTCGTGGCCACCGACACCTGGGTATCCATGGGCCAGGAAGCCGAAAAGGCCGCCCGGCAGGAACTGTTCCGCAGCTACGCAGTGGACAGTGACGCGATGGCGCAGGCCGCGGACGACGCCGTCGTGCTGCACTGCCTGCCCGCCTACCGCGGCTTCGAAATCTCCGCCGACGTGATCGACGGACCGCAGTCCCTGGTCTGGGACGAGGCGGAGAACCGCCTGCACGCGCAGAAGGCACTGATGGTCTGGCTGATGGCGCGTTCGGGCCTGACCGGAACCCCGGAGGCACAGGCATGACCATGCCGGCAACCAAGACCGCGCGCCAGGCGCGCATCCGCACCCTGCTCACCGGGCTGTCCGTCCGGTCCCAGGCCGAGCTCGCCGCGCTGCTGGCCGACGACGGCGTGCAGGTCACCCAGGCGACGCTTTCGCGGGACCTGGTGGAACTGGGTGCCGTGCGCATGCGCGGCAAGGACGGTGCCCTGGTGTACGCGGTCCCGTCCGAGGGCGGGGAGCGGGCACCCAAGTCCGGGGTCACCCAGGAGGTGCTCGACGCGCGGCTGGCCCGGCTCTGCGGCGAACTGCTGGTCACGGCCGAAGCATCAGCGAACATCGTGGTGCTGAGGACGCCGCCGGGGGCGGCGAACTTCCTGGCCCTGGCCATCGACCATTCCGTGCTGCCGTCCGTCTTGGGCACCATCGCCGGTGACGATACCGTGATGATGGTGACCCGCGAGCCCGACGGCGGAGCGGACCTGGCTGCGCGGTTCCTGCGGATTGCCGACGAAGCCAGCAACAACGGTTCGGCCCCCGAAAGCCGGATCCTGTAGACCGGCCCCTTCAACCCCACTTCAACCAACCAGCGGCCCGCGGGCTGCGACCAATGCAAGAGGAGCAAAATTTCGTGAGCGAACGTATTGTTCTGGCCTACTCCGGTGGCCTGGATACGTCAGTGGCCATCGGCTGGATCGCCGAAGCAACCGGTGCCGAAGTCATCGCCGTCGCCGTGGACGTAGGACAGGGCGGCGAGTCCCTGGAGACCATCCGCCAGCGTGCGCTGGACTGCGGCGCCGTGGAAGCCTATGTGGCGGACGCCCGCGAGGAATTCGCCACCGAATACTGCATGCCGGCGCTGAAGGCCAACGCCCTGTACATGGACGCGTACCCGCTGGTCTCGGCACTGTCCCGTCCGGTGATCGTCAAGCATCTGGTTGCCGCTGCCCGGCAGTTCGGTGCGACCACCGTGTCCCACGGCTGCACCGGCAAGGGCAACGACCAGGTCCGCTTCGAGGTCGGCATCCAGACCCTGGGCCCGGACCTGAAGTGCATCGCACCGGTCCGCGACCTGGCCCTGACCCGCGACAAGGCCATTGCCTTTGCCGAGGAGAAGAACCTGCCGATCGTGACCACCAAGAAGAACCCGTTCTCCATTGACGCCAACGTCTGGGGACGCGCGGTGGAAACCGGCTTCCTCGAAGACATCTGGAACGGACCCACCCCGGACGTATACGAGTACACTTCGGATCCGGCCTCGGCTCCGGCCCCGGATGAAGTCATCATCACCTTCAAGGAAGGTGTCCCCGTGGCCATCGACGGCAAGGCCGTCACCCCGCTGCAGGCCATTGAGGAAATGAACCGCCGTGCCGGCGCCCAGGGCATCGGCCGGATCGATATTGTCGAGGACCGCCTGGTCGGCATCAAGAGCCGTGAAATCTATGAAGCCCCCGGCGCCATGGCGCTGATGGCCGCACACCGTGAACTGGAAAACGTCACCGTGGAACGCGAGCAGGCCCGCTTCAAGAAGACGGTCGGCCAGCGCTGGACCGAACTCGTCTACGACGGCCAGTGGTTCTCCCCGCTCAAGCAGTCCCTGGACGCCTTCATCGGCGACACGCAGAAGTACGTCTCGGGCGAGATCCGCATGAACCTGCAGGCGGGACGCCCGGTAGTGACCGGACGCCGCTCCGACTCGTCCCTGTATGACTTCAACCTGGCCACGTACGACACCGGCGACAGCTTCGACCAGTCGATGGCCCGCGGGTTCATCGAACTGTTCGGTATGTCCTCCAAGGTGGCCTCCGGCCGCGACCAGCGCCTAGCAGAAGGTAAGTAAGCAGATGAGCAACGGCAAGTCGCCGGAAGAAGCAACGGGGTCCGGTTCCTCCGGTTCAACCGTCCAGGGTGCATTGTGGGGCGGCCGGTTCGCCGGCGGCCCGGCCGATGCCCTTGCCGCGCTGAGCAAATCCACCCACTTCGACTGGCGGCTTGCCGGCTATGACATTGCCGGTTCCCGCGCCCACGCGCGTGTGCTGCACAAAGCAGGCCTGCTCGACGACGCCGAGCTGGAGGGCATGCTCGCGGCCCTGGACCGGCTCGACGCCGATGTAAAGTCCGGCGCGTACGTTCCGGCCGAATCCGATGAGGATGTCCACGGTTCCCTGGAGCGCGGGCTGATTGAACGGGCGGGAGCCCAGCTGGGCGGCAAGCTGCGCGCCGGGCGCTCCCGCAATGACCAGATCGCCACCCTGGGCCGGATGTACCTGCGGGACCACGCCCGGATCATCGGCACCGGCGTGCTGTCCGTCATTGATGCCCTGGTGGGGCAGGCGCAGGCACACCTCGGTGTGGCAATGCCCGGACGGACCCACCTGCAGCACGCTCAGCCGATCCTGCTCAGCCACCACCTGCTGGCCCACGCCTGGTCGCTGCTGCGCGACGTGCAGCGGCTGGCGGACTGGGATAAGCGGGCAGCCGTGTCCCCGTACGGATCCGGCGCCCTGGCCGGTTCCTCGCTGGGGCTGGACCCCAATGCCGTCGCGGCCGACCTCGGTTTCGACTCGGCCGTGTGGAACTCGCTGGACGGCACGGCGGCACGCGATGTGTACGCCGAGTTCGCCTGGGTTGCGGCAATGATCGGCGTTGACCTGTCCCGGGTCAGCGAAGACATCATCCTCTGGGCCACCAAGGAATTCTCCTTCGTCACCCTGGATGATGCCTACTCCACGGGTTCGTCCATCATGCCGCAGAAGAAGAACCCGGACGTGGCCGAGCTGGCCCGCGGCAAGGCCGGACGCCTGATCGGTGACCTCACCGGACTGCTGGCCACGCTGAAGGGACTGCCGCTGGCCTACAACCGGGACCTGCAGGAAGACAAGGAGCCGGTCTTTGACGCGGCCGACACCCTGGAAGTCCTGCTTCCGGCCGTCTCCGGCATGATTGCGACGCTGACCTTCAACACGGAGCGGATGCAGTCCCTGGCTCCGCAGGGCTTCGCGCTGGCCACCGACATTGCCGAATGGCTGGTCCGGCAGGGTGTTCCCTTCCGGGAGGCCCACGAGCTCTCCGGCGCCGCTGTACAGCTGGCGGAAGGCCGCGGCGTCGAGCTCTGGGACCTGACGGACGAGGACTACGCCGGGATTTCCCCGCACCTGACCCCGGCCGTGCGCTCGGTGCTCAGCACCGAAGGCTCGCTGGACAGCCGAAACTCGCAGGGCGGCACCGCCCGGTCCGCCGTGGAAAAGCAGCTGGCCGAACTCGGCCGGCAGATTGACGCCGTGCGGGGCTACGCGGGCTGACCGGGCCCCGGCCACGCGCCGGTCGACCAAGACCGCAGCAGGCGGGGGATCCTTCCCCGCCTGCTGCGGTCTTTTCCGGGGGCACGGTCGGCGTCAGAGGGGTTAGTCTCGGCACCATGACGAGTACTTTCCGAACGCAGCTGCGGGCACTGCCCGATTTCCCGGACAACCTGCCGACCTTCGATCCGGCGGCTGCCCCGCGCGATCCCGTGGAGCTTTTCCGGTTGTGGCTCTCCGAGGCGCTGGACGCCGGGGTGCGGCAGCCCCACGCGTTTTCCCTGGCCACCGCCGACAGACCGGGCCGTCCGTCCTCGCGGATGCTGATACTCAAGGACATCGACGGTGACGGCTGGCAGTTCGCCACTGCGCGCACCTCACGCAAGGGTGCGGAACTGGCGGACAACCCGAATGCCGCCATGAACTTCTACTGGCCCGAACTCGGGCGCCAGATCCGGGTGGCCGGCGGCGTTGTCCTGCTGTCCCGGGAGGCCTCGGACGCGGACTGGGAAGCCCGTCCGGCAGCGGACGGGAACGTGAACCCCGCCTGGCAGCTGTATGCGCTGCAACCAAGGGAAATCGAATTCTGGCAGGCCCGGGCGGACCGGCACCATATCCGCCACCGCCTGCAGTTCTGAACGGACCCGGTCAGCCGCCGCCTCGAATTCCGGGCGGCCGCAAATACTCGCCTTTGGACGAAAACCACCTGTCCGCCCCTCCCGGCCAGGCACCGGCCGCGGCTACCCTTGAGGTCGGACAGTCCGGCACCAGGGAGGACATGCCATGAGCGAATCCAGCCGTTCCGGTACGCCGGTTCCCACGGGCCGTATTGAACAGCATCCGGACGGGTACGCCCTGGCTTTCGAGCGCGGCCTGGACTATCCGGCCAGTCACGTTTGGGAGGTGCTGACCAATCGGGACAAGGTGGCCCAGTGGCTGGGCATCGTGACCCCGGACTGGCAGCTGGGCAAGGAATACCGGCTGGACATGGGGGAGTCCGCAGTCACCGGCACCGTGCTGCAGATGAGCCCGGGCACCAGCCTGCAGCTGACCTGGGAGGATCCGCTCGGCGGTGAATCGGTGCTGGACTGGCATGTGCTGGACACTCCGGACGGGACCGTGCTCCAGTTCCGGACGCACGAGAACGGGGCCGATTTCCTCACCGAAGGCGCGGCCGGGTGGCAGGGCATCCTGGATGCACTGGACGCGGTCGCCGCCGGACGTGAGCCGGCCCGGGAGACGCCGGAACACTGGCTGGGCCTGCGGGACGCCTACGCCGAGGAATTCGACGTTTCGCCCACCATGGGCCGGCTGGACATCGGGTCCCGGCCGGCCGCCGTGGTCTTCGAGCGCTGGTACAGCGCCCCGGCGGACGACGTCGGCCGGGCCCTTGACGAGGCAGCCGCGGAGCTCCTGCTGGGGCAGGAAGCCAGCGTGGAGATTGCCGATGACGCCGGCCGCACCCGCGCCGTCATCCGCCAGCCCGTGAACGGCGGCCCCGACCAGGCCGCGGCACTGCTGGCCGCCTGGCACCAGGCCCTGGACAGCACCGGAGCGGAGCTCGCCGGAACGCCGCTCAACCCCAGTTCCCGCCGGATGGCCGCACTCCGGGACTTCTACCGGGGACCGGCGGGCGACAGCTGACCCCGGTTCTTCACAGGTAAACGGCGGAAAACGCCGGCACCAGGACCCGGCGTCCGCCCCCGCCGGCAACGGCACCCCTGCCGGTCTTGCTACCGTCGGAGTATGGCTTTTGTAAGTGACCGAGACCGTCTGTCCGTTCCCGCTACTGAGGCGGCCCGCGACCTGCTGGGAGCGGTGCTGACCCACGACGCCGACGGCGAACGGGTCAGCGTCCGGATCACCGAGGTGGAGGCCTACATGGGGGAGGCGGACCCGGGGTCCCATGCCTTCCGCGGGCAGACGGCACGTAACGCCACCATGTTCGGCCCGGCCGGGCACCTGTACGTCTATTTCACTTACGGCATGCACTACTGCGCGAATGTGGTCTGCGGAACCGAGGGCTACGCCACCGGACTGCTGCTGCGCGGAGGCGAAGTGGTGGAGGGTGTGGAGATTGCCGCCGTCCGCCGTGGCAACCCCCGCTCGACGCTGGACCTGGCACGCGGGCCGGCCCGGCTGGCCCAGGCGCTGGGCATAGCCCGCGGACTTGACGGTGCGGATGTCTTTTCCGGCCCGCTGCATCTGGCGCTGCCGGCAGAACCGGTCCCTGCAGAGCAGGTGTCCAGCGGACCGCGGGTCGGCGTCAGCGGGCCGGGCGGAACCGAGGAGTATCCCTGGCGCTACTGGCTCACCGGAGACCCGACCGTGTCCAAGTACCGCCCTGCCCAGCCGCGGCGCCGCCCGGCTGTTGGTGCGACGGCCCTGCAGCCTTAAGGCTGCGGCCCTCAACGGAGAACGGCGCCCCGGGTGATGACCTCCCGGGGCGCCGTTCGGTTTCGCGGCCTGCTAGGAGCGGGGCAGGGGAGCGTGGGCGGAAATGAGCTTCTGCTCGAGCAGCTCGTCCCAGAAAGCACCCGGGATGTCAGCCTTCATTGCGGCGATGTCCTCGGAAACGCGTTCCGGCCGGCTGGAACCCGGTATGACCGCAGCCACGGCGGGGTGGGCGGTGGAGAACTGCAGGGCAGCAGCTTTCAGGCTCACGTCGTGCCGGCGGGCGATCTCGGTCATCGCGGCGATCTTCTGCTTGATGCGCGGAGGGATTTCGGCGTAGTCGAAATAGTCTCCGCCCAGCAGGGCGCCGGAGTTGAAGGGGCCTCCGACGACGATGCCAACGCCCTTCTCCTGCGCGGTGGGCATCATGCGCTGCAGGGCACGGTCGTGCTGCAGCAGCGTGTACTGGGTAGCGGAAAGGCTCATGGTCGGTGCGGCCTCGTCCATGTCCATCGCCAGCTCGATGGGTTCGGTGGTGTTCACGCCGAGCCCCCAGCCGTTGATAACGCCTTCTTCCTGCAGCTTGGCGAGGACCCGGAAGGCACCGGTCCGTGCTTCGTTGAACTTGGCCACCCATTCATCACCGAGGAAGTCCCGGGACGTGTCGTGGATGAAGACGAAGTCCAGGCGGTCGGTCTTTAGCCGTGCCAGGCTTTCATCAATGGACCGCAGCGTCGCATCCGCGGTGTAGTCCGTGGCGATCTTGTTCGAACGCCCGTGGGTGAAGAGGCCGGAGCCCTTCTCTTCCTCTTCGTCCAGAATGAGCCGGCCCACTTTGGTGCTCAGCACATACTCGTCCCGGTTGTGCTGGGAGAGGACCTCGCCCAGCCGGGCTTCCGCCAGGCCGGCGCCGTAGAACGGTGCGGTATCGAAATAGCGGATGCCTTCGTTCCATGCGGCGTTGACCGTGGCCAGCGCCTCCTCCTGGGGGATCTCCCGGAACATGTTTCCCAGCGGTGCCGTGCCGAATCCGATCTTGTTCTGAAGCACTTCGTGCAGGTCAGACATACGTTCCTATCCTTCGCTGTTTATCGAAAAAGCCGGGCTTTTGTGACAAAAGCCCGCTGTTACAGCGCAACCGGCGTCCCCCCGCCTTTTATTCCGTCCCGTGGTGCACCGCGAGACAAGTGCCACAACGGGCCGCTGTGTCCGGGGTCGCCGGGGTCCGGGCGGGTAAGGTGGATGCGTGAAAGATGCCCCGGCAGAACCGGTTGATAACGAGTCCATTGAACAGACCATCGAACGCCTGGGGGCGGTAATTCCCGATTACCCCAAGCCCGGCGTCGTTTTCCGGGACCTTACCCCGGTCTTCGCCGACGGCCCGGCGCTCCGGGGTGTCGTGGATGCACTGATCGCTCCGTTTGAGGGCCGGTTCGACTTTGTCGCCGGTGTGGAAGCCCGCGGTTTCCTGCTCGCAGCCGCTGCCGCCTACGCATCCGGCAAGGGCGTCATTACTGTCCGCAAGCCCGGCAAGCTGCCGCGCGAGGTCTTTTCCGAAAGCTACTCCATGGAGTACGGCGAAAGCACCCTGGAACTCCACCGCGACGATATGCCGGCAGGCTCCCGCGTCCTCATCCTTGACGATGTCCTGGCCACCGGCGGTACGCTGGGTGCCGCTGCGCGCCTGATCCGCAAGGCAGGGGCGGAAGTTGCCGGGTTCGGCGTCGTGCTGGAACTGGATGACCTGGGCGGCCGCGACCGCCTGGGCGACACTCCCGTCACCGCGCTGGTCCGCTACTAGGCGCACCGCGCCCCTCTCCGACACGCGGTCCGCAGGCAGAAGCTGAGAGAGAAACCGCATACATTAGTGACCTGCAAAAGTCCAAATGCACTGTAAGATTGACGCTCTGCCTTTGCGAGAGGGAACGCGAACATGCCTGAAACACCTTCAGCTTCCAACGAGCTGGAACACGAGCGTCAGTACGTCGCCGGTCTGTACCACCGGCTGGACGAACTGCGCGAGGAAAAGATGGACCAGCTCGCCGCGATCCGGCGCAGCCACTCCGCGGGTTCCCACCAGAACCGGTCCGAGCGCGACGCGTTCGCCACTATGTACGAGGACCGCCTCGCGCAGCTGAACGCCGTCGATGAACGGCTCGTCTTCGGACGCCTGGACCTCGACGACGGCGAGCAGCGCTACATCGGCAGGATCGGCCTCTCCACGGCGGACCTGCAGCGGCTGATGGTGGACTGGCGCGCTCCGGAGGCCGGCACCTTCTACCAGGCCACGGCGTTTGAGCGCCAGGGCGTCCGACGCCGCCGGCACCTGATCCTCAAGGGCCGCGATGTGCAGGCCATCGAGGATGACGTGCTGGACTACAGCATGCTCGAGGACGGCCAGGCCATGCAGGGCGAGGGCGCACTGCTCGCGGCGCTGAACTCCAAGCGGACCGGGCAGATGTCAGACATCGTCGGCACCATCCAGGCCGAACAGGACCGCATCATCCGTGCTCCGCTTTCCGGGACGCTGGTGGTCCAGGGCGGTCCCGGCACCGGCAAGACCGCCGTCGCGCTGCACCGCGCGGCGTACCTGCTGTACACGCACCGCGAACGGTTGAAGTCCGCCGGCGTGCTGCTGGTCGGGCCCTCCAATGCCTTCATCCGCTACATCGAGCGGGTTCTTCCATCGCTGGGCGAGACCGGCGTGGTGATGTCCAGCCTGGGCCAGCTGATGCCGGGCATCAGTGCCACGCACGAAGATGATCCGGCGGCCGCGGAGGTCAAGGGCCGGCTGTACATGGCCGACGTCGTTGCCCGCGCGGTTGCCAACCGGCAGCGCCTGCCCGCGGGTCCGCGCCGCCTGAATGTCGAAGGCACCATACTGACCCTGACGCCCAAGCAGGTGCAGCGGGCACGGGACAAGGCCCGCGCCACCGGCAAGCCGCACAACGAGGCCCGCGTTACCTTCGTGAAGATCCTGCTGCGCGAACTCACGGAACAGATGACCGAGCAGCTTGAGGAATCCTCCGGCGCGGGTAACAGCACCGACCGCGCCTACCTGGCCGAAGACGTGCGCAGCGCCCGCGACGTGCGTGTTGCGCTGAACCTGTGCTGGATGCCGATGACGCCGGAAAAGCTCATCTCCGACCTGTTCAGCAAGCCCGGACAGCTCGAGGCAGCTGCCCCTGAGTTGAGTGACCATGAGCTGGACCTGCTGCGGCGCAGCGCGGATGCACCCTGGACGGAAGCCGATGTTCCGCTGCTGGACGAGGCCGCCGAACTCCTGGGCGAACTCGATGCATCCGCAGGCCGGGAAAACGCCATGCGCGAAGAGCAGCGCAAGCGCGACCTCGCCAATGCCGAGAGCGCCATTGCCAACACCGAAGGTTTCCTGGAGGACTCGGGCGCGCACGGCATCCTGTCCGCCGAGGACCTCGCCGACCACAACGCGGTGGGGGAGCAGCGCCTGACCGCGGCGGACCGTGCCGCCGTCGACCGTACGTGGGCCTTCGGGCACATTGTGGTGGACGAGGCACAGGAACTGTCCGCCATGCAGTGGCGCCTGCTGATGCGCCGGTGCCCGCTGAAGTCCTTCACCGTGGTGGGGGACATCGCCCAGACCAGTTCGGCGGGCGGGGCCACCTCCTGGCAGGCGGCCCTGGATCCGTTCGTCGGTGAACGCTGGACGCTGGAGGAACTGACGGTCAACTACCGCACCCCGGCGCAGATTGCCGAGGCCGCAGTGCGCATGGCCAACGCCGCCGGCCTGGTGGTCTCCGCTCCCAAGGCCGTCCGCGAGGGCCGTTGGGCGCCGTTTATTGACGTGGTGCCCGACGGCGGCCTCATCCCGCGCCTGCTTCAGGCACTGCCCGAGGACCTGGAAGCCCTCGAGGGCGGCCTGCTGGCCGTCATCGCGGAGGACCATCTAATTAGCGATGTCCGCCGGGCCCTCACCGAGGTGTACGGACACCGCGTGGGTTCCGGCGCCGGCGGCTTGGAGCAGGACATTGTGGTTACGTCTCCGCGGGAAGCCAAGGGCCTGGAGTTCGACGGCGTGGTGATCCTCGAGCCGTCGGAGCTGCTGACTGCCGCGGCCGGCAAGGTAGGCGATCTCTACGTAGCCATGACCCGACCCACCCAGCGGCTGCGCCTAATCGCGGCCAAGGGCATCCCGGCAGGAATTCCAGAAGAAGAATCCTGATAATTTAGAAAGCGTGTCAGACAACGTGAACCCCCAGGGCCTCGTGGCCCAGCAGAATGATCCGTCCTTTGCCAACATCTGGCAGGAACTCAAGTGGCGTGGCCTGGTCCAGGTCTCCACCGATGAGGCGGAGCTTGAAAAGCTCCTCGCCGG
This sequence comes from Arthrobacter sp. Y3224198, assembly GCF_059090025.1. Taxonomy (NCBI): domain Bacteria; kingdom Bacillati; phylum Actinomycetota; class Actinomycetes; order Micrococcales; family Micrococcaceae; genus Arthrobacter; species Arthrobacter sp. Y3224198. The sequence continues at coordinate 1,706 of NZ_JBNHFG010000016.1, read as the reverse complement.
GGGACCGGTTACGTATTACTGCGGCTTCGACCCGACGGCGCCGAGCCTGCACCTGGGCAACCTGGTGCAGCTGCTCACCATGCGCCGCCTGCAGCTGGCCGGACACCGTCCGCTGGCGCTTGTTGGTGGTTCCACCGGGCTGGTGGGGGACCCGAGGCCCACGGCCGAACGCACCATGAACACCAAGGAAACGGTCAGCGAGTGGGTCGGTTACCTGCAGGGACAGGTCCAGCGCTTCCTCAGCTTTGAGGGCGAGAACGCCGCCCGCATGGTGAACAACCTGGACTGGACGGCGCCCATGAGCGCCATCGACTTCCTGCGCGACGTCGGCAAGCACTTCCGGGTGGGGACAATGATCAAGAAGGAGATCGTTTCCTCGCGCCTGAACTCCGACGAAGGCATCAGCTACGCCGAGTTCAGCTACCAGGTGCTGCAGGGCATGGACTACCTCGAACTCTTCCGCACCTACAACTGCGTGCTGGAAACGGGCGGCTCCGATCAGTGGGGCAACCTCACCAGCGGCACGGAGCTGGTGCGCAAAGTGGAGGGCAAGACGGTCCACGCACTGGGTACGCCGCTGGTAACCAACAGCGACGGCACCAAGTTCGGCAAGAGCGAAGGTAACGCCGTCTGGCTGGACGGCCGGATGACCAGCCCGTACGCCATGTACCAGTTCTGGCTGAATACCACGGATGAAGACGTGGTGGACCGGCTGAAGGTCTTTACGTTCATGAGCCGCTCCCGGATCGAGGAGCTGGAGCGCGCCGTTGCCGAGGCTCCGCACAAGCGGGAGGCCCAGCGGGCGCTTGCCTTTGACGTGACGGCGCTGATCCACGGAGTGGACGCCACGGAAAAGGTGATTGCCGCTTCGGCTGCCCTCTTTGGCCAGGGAGACCTGAAAGACCTGGATGAGGCAACACTGACGGCGGCTACCGCTGAGCTGCCCTCCGCTGAGGTTCCCGCGGATTCCCTGGGGATCGTTGACCTCCTGGTGGCGTCCGGCCTCTCCAAGACCAAGTCCGAAGCCCGCCGGACAGTGTCCGAAGGCGGTGCCTACGTCAACAACACGAAGGTGTCGGACGCAGACGCCGTAGTGGAACAGTCCGAACTGCTGCATGGTAAGTACCTGCTGCTTCGCCGGGGCAAGCGCAACCTTGCCAGCGTGACGGTCACCACCGCGTAAACCTCCTGCGGCGCATTCCCGATGCCCGGCCGGCGACAGCACCTGTCCCGGCCGGGCATTTGCGTGTGCGGACTTCGTGGACGCGGACAGTACGCCGGGGCAGTGCGGCAGATCACGTCCGGGCGGTTTGCCAACCGCCGGAAGGGCTGTGTAGAGTAATTGATGTCGCCGCGGCCGGGACGCTGAAACAAGCGCCCGAAGCATGGCGGCCAACCCCAACAAAAATCTTCGGTTGAACCGTTGCGCGCCCTTCGGGTGGCCGGCGGATAAGACCGTGATGGATGCTGGGGCCGGAACGGTGGTTTCAACGCTTTCCAGGTCTTCCGAAAGGTAAAACCGGAATTGCGGAAAACGCCGGAATGGAATAAGATGGAAAACCTTGCAGCGAAGAAGAAAAGGAAAAGATTGTTTTCCCGAGTATTTTCAGATTGCGTCTGTTGTTTGAGAACTCAATAGTGTGCCAAGTTTATTGATACCAATTATTTTGATTGGTTGAATCGACCGTGCCGCCCACCCCGTGGGT
>NZ_JBNHFG010000015.1:0-66888 GCF_059090025.1 Arthrobacter sp. Y3224198 | reverse complement strand
GCGTCGCGGATGGTGGACAGCCGGTGCGCAATCACGAAACTGGTCCGGTCCTGCCGCAGCGCGTTCATGGCCAGCCGGATGCTGACCTCGGTGCGGGCACCTTGGCCTGGCGGTGAACACCGTGGCCCGCGCCTACCGCGAGCTGGAGCAGGCCCAGGTGGTTACCACGCGTTCGCGGGCGGGCACGGTCATTGCCGCCGGCAGCGATACAGGCCGCAGCCGGGTGGCCGCGGCAGCACGCACCTATGCCGATGCGGTCAGGGCCAACGGGATCTCCGCCGAAGAGGCCGTGTCCTTCCTGCGAGCCGCCCTGCAGTAGCCGCCGTTCTTCGCCCGCGGCGAAACACGGCTCCTCGAATACGTTTTCGAATCGCCGGGTGAACTAGAGTGGAAAACGTGCCTAAATCGACTCTTACGACGGCGGAAACCACGTTTGCGCCGCATACTGCCAATGACCTTTCCCGCCTGGTAGTGAAAGGGGCGCGGGAGCACAACCTCCGCAACGTTGACCTGGACCTTCCGCGGGACGCCATGATCGTCTTCACCGGGCTTTCCGGCTCGGGCAAGTCCTCCCTGGCGTTCGACACCATCTTTGCGGAGGGCCAGCGCCGCTACGTTGAATCCCTGTCCGCGTATGCGCGGATGTTCCTGGGCCAGGTGGACAAGCCCGACGTCGACTTCATCGAAGGCCTGTCGCCTGCGGTCTCGATCGACCAGAAGTCCACCAGCAAGAACCCGCGCTCAACGGTGGGCACCATCACCGAAATCCACGACTACATGCGCCTGCTCTGGGCACGTGTCGGCCGTCCGTTCTGCCCGGTGTGCGGCGAGCCGGTCACCCGGCAGACCCCGCAGGCCATTGTGGACCAGCTGCTGGAACTCGAAGAGGGCACCCGCTACCAGATCCTCGCTCCCGTGGTCCGCGGACGCAAGGGCGAATTCGTGGACCTGTTCAAGGAACTCGCCGCCAAGGGCTACTCGCGGGCGCGGGTGGACGGCAAGCAGATCCAGCTCTCCGATCCGCCCAAGCTGGGCAAGCAGATCAAGCACAACATCGAAGTGGTGGTGGACCGGCTCGTCGCCAAGGAAGGCATCCGGCAGCGCCTCACCGACTCGGTGGAGACCGGCCTCGGCCTGGCGGACGGCCGGATTGTCGTGGACTTCGTTGACCTGCCCGAGGACAGCGAGGAGCGCACCCGCGCCTTCTCCGAAAACCTCGCCTGCCCCAACGAGCACCCGCTGGCCATCGACGAGATCGAACCGCGGTCCTTCTCGTTCAACAACCCGTTCGGCGCCTGCCCTGTCTGCACCGGCATCGGCTCGAGGCTGGAGGTGGACGAGGACCTGGTCATCCCGGACCCGTCCAAGACCCTGGCCGAAGGTGCCGTGGCACCGTGGGCACTGGGCACCGCCACCCTGGAATACTGGAACCGCCTGCTCGAAGGCCTGTCCAAGGACATGGGCTTCGACATGGACACCCCGTGGAAGAAGCTGCCGGCCAAGGCCCGCGAGGCGATCCTCAACGGCAAGGACCACAAGGTGGTGGTCCAGTACCGGAACCGCTTCGGCCGGGAGCGCAAGTACAGCACCGGTTTTGAAGGCGTAAACCAGTACATCCACCGCAAGCACGGGGAAACCGAATCCGACCATGCCCGCGACCGGTACGAAGAGTACATGCGGGAGATCCCCTGCCCCGAGTGCGGGGGAGCGCGCCTGAACCCGGCCTCCCTCTCCGTGCTGATCAACGGGCGCAACATTGCCGAGATCAGCGCCCTGCCGCTGCGTGAGGCCGCCGACTTCCTGGGCACCCTGACCCTCACCGGCCGCGAAGCACAGATCGCCAGTAACGTGTTGAAGGAAATCCAGGCCCGCCTGAAGTTCCTGCTCGACGTCGGACTGGAGTACCTGAGCCTGAACCGGCCGGCAGCCACCCTCTCCGGCGGCGAGGCGCAGCGTATCCGCCTGGCCACGCAGATCGGTTCCGGCCTGGTGGGCGTGCTGTACGTCCTGGACGAGCCGTCCATCGGCCTGCACCAGAAGGACAACCGGCGCCTGATCGAGACGCTGACCCGGCTGCGCAGCCTCGGCAACACCCTGATCGTGGTCGAACACGATGAAGACACCATCCACGAAGCGGATTGGATTGTCGACGTCGGACCCGGCGCCGGTGAGCGCGGCGGCGAAGTGGTCCACTCCGGTCCGTTGGCGGACCTGCTGACCAATGAACGCTCCATCACCGGCGCGTACCTGTCCGGCCGGAAGAAGATCAAGATCCCGGCCAAGCGCCGCAAGGTGGACAAGTCCCGGCAGCTGAAGATTGTGGGGGCGCGGGAGAACAACCTGCAGAACCTGAATGTGGACGTGCCGCTGGGCGTGTTCACGGCGGTCACCGGCGTCAGCGGATCGGGCAAGTCCACGCTGATCAATGACATCCTCTACAAGACCATGGCGAACAAGCTCAACGGCGCAAAGCACGTGGCCGGCCGGCACACCCGGGTGGAGGGCCTGGAGCAGCTGGACAAGGTCATCCACGTGGACCAGAGCCCCATCGGGCGGACCCCGCGGTCCAACCCGGCCACCTACACCGGTGTGTGGGACCACATCCGCAAGCTGTTTGCCGAGACCAACGAGGCAAAGGTCCGCGGTTACCTGCCCGGACGGTTCTCCTTCAATGTGAAGGGCGGACGCTGCGAGGCCTGCCATGGCGACGGCACGCTGAAGATCGAAATGAACTTCCTGCCGGACGTCTACGTCCCGTGCGAGGTGTGCCATGGTGCCCGCTTCAACCGGGAAACCATGGAGGTCCACTACAAGGGCAAGAACATTGCCGAGGTGCTGGACATGCCCATCGAGGAGGCTGCGGAATTCTTTGCCGCTTTCGGACCCATCTCGCGGCATCTCAACACGCTCGTCGACGTTGGTCTGGGCTACGTGCGGCTGGGACAGCCAGCCACCACGCTCTCCGGCGGCGAGGCCCAGCGCGTCAAGCTGGCCAGTGAACTGCAGAAGCGCTCCAACGGCCGCAGCATCTACGTCCTCGACGAGCCGACCACAGGCCTGCACTTCGAAGACGTCCGCAAGCTGCTGGAGGTGCTGCAGGGTCTGGTGGACAAGGGCAACACGGTCATCACCATCGAGCACAACCTCGACGTGATCAAGAGCGCGGACTGGATCATCGATCTGGGTCCCGACGGCGGTAACGGCGGCGGCCGGGTGGTCGCCTCCGGCACCCCGGAAAAGGTGGCCAAGGTGGAAGGATCCCACACCGCCACCTTCCTGGCGGAGATCCTGAACCCGTAACCGTCCTGCCCTTCTGCCCCCTGCTCCGCCCGTTTCCGACGGTCCGGAGCAGGGGGCGGTCCGGTTAAGCAGGGCAGCGGAATATATTTGACGCGACATATTCTGGGGCAGGAATATCTTTTTCCCTTAGCCCGCATTCCTGTGCCAAACTTGGGCCGTGACTTCTCCCCGGCTCTTGGTGCTCTTTGATTTGGATGGAACCTTGGTGGACCCCGCCGGTGCCATCACCGGCGGTATCAGTGCCGCTTTGGCCGCCTGCGGGTTTGCAGTCCCGTCCGCGGCGGACCAGCAGCAGATGGTCGGCCCGGCGCTGGTGACGTCGCTGCGGGACATCGCAGGCGTGCCCGAAGACCGCCTGGACGAGGTGATTGCGCATTACCGCGCCGGCTACCGTGCCACCGGGATGGCGCAGAGCCGCCCGTATCCGGGCATCCGCGAGGCGGTGGTCCGGCTGGGCGGGACGCATACCGTGGCCGTGGCCACCCAGAAACCCGAACCGCTGGCCGTTGATCTGCTGGACGTCCAGGGCATGGGGGACCTGTTCGCCACCGTGCACGGATCCCCGGCGGATGAAACCGAAGCACGCAAGGACGGGAAGCGCAGCATCATCCGGACCGCCCTGGACCGGCATGCCGGTGCGTACGACCGCGCCGTGATGATCGGCGACCGGCGCCACGATGTCGAAGGCGCCCGGGCCAACGGGTTGGGCTGCATCGGGGTGTCCTGGGGGTTCGCCGCCCCCGGCGAACTGGAAGAAGCGGGTGCCTGCACCGTGGTGGATTCCGCGGAAGAACTGGTTGCCGCCGTGCTGCGGTCCGCCGAGAACGGATCGGCAGTCCATGGCGCTGTATAACCTCACCCGTACCAGCATCCGCGGACTCGTGGCCGGCCTGTGCCGGCCCACCATCACGGGTCTGGAAAACGTTCCCACCAGCGGTCCCTTTATTGTTGCCTGCAACCATTTGTCCTTCCTGGACAGCGTGCTGGTGCAGGCCTTGCTGCCGCGGCGGGTCGGGTTTTTCGCCAAGGCGGAATACTTCACCGGCACCGGCCTGAAGGGCTACGCCATGAAGAGCTTCTTCGAGGGCGTCGGCTCCATTCCCGTTCAGCGCGACCAGCAGGCGGCCAGTGTCGCAGCTCTCAAGACCCTGCTGGACATCCTCGAGGACGGTGGCGGCGTGGGCATCTACCCGGAGGGCACCCGCTCGCGTGACGGCCTGCTGTACCGCGGCCGCACCGGCGTGGGCTGGCTGGCACTGACCTCCGGCGCCCCCGTGGTGCCGGTGGGACTGATCGGCACCGAGAACCTGCAGCCGGCAGGCAAAAAGACCGTCAAGCCCGGGCACTTCAGCCTGAAGGTCGGCTCCCCTCTGTACTTCCAGAAGACCGGCCCGGACCACGCACTGCCGGCCCGCCGCCAGGCCACGGACCGGGTCATGGACGCCATCGCTGAGCTCAGCGGCCAGCAGCGGTCCGAGAGCTACAACCGGAACCGGCCCGAGGGATAGCCGGACCCGCTCCGCCGGGAGTCAGGCCGGTTCAGCGCGGCGCGAAACCGCGGCGCCGCGTCCGGCCGCTGCTCCGGGCGAACGTAGGATGGAAAAGTGGCAGATCCAGCAACCTACCGGCCGAAAACAGGGGAGATCCCCACGGCCCCGGGCGTATACCGTTTCCGGGACGAGCACGGCCGGGTCATCTACGTAGGCAAGGCCAAGAACCTCCGGTCCCGCCTGAACTCCTATTTCGCCAACCCGCGCGGCCTGATGCCCAAGACGCGGGCCATGGTGCACACTGCCGCCGGCGTTGAATGGACGGTGGTGGGCACCGAACTCGAGGCGCTGCAGCTCGAGTACACCTGGATCAAGGAATTCAATCCCCGGTTCAACATCATGTTCCGGGACGACAAGTCCTACCCCTATCTGGCCGTCACCATGGGGGAGAAGTATCCCCGCGCCCAGGTGATGCGCGGAGACCGCCGCAAGGACACCCGCTACTTCGGACCGTTCTATCCGGCCAAAGCCATCCGCGAAACCCTGGACACCCTCCTGCGCGTCTTCCCGGTGCGCACCTGCAGCAGCGGGGTGTTCAAGCGTGCCGAACGCACGGGCCGGCCGTGCCTGCTCGGCTACATCGATAAGTGCTCGGCACCGTGCGTGGGCCGGATCAGCCCCGAAGACCACCGGCAGCTGGCCGCCGAGCTCTGCGACTTCATGGCGGGGGAGGGCAAGCGCTTCATCTCCGGGCTGGAAAAGGAAATGCAGGCCGCGGTTGCGGAACTCGACTACGAATCCGCTGCCCGGCTGCGCGACGACATCGTTGCCCTGCGAAAAGTCTTTGAGCGCAACAACGTGGTGCTCAGCGAAGACACCGACGCCGACATCTTCGCTTTGGAGGAAGACGAACTCGAGGCCTCAGCCCAGGTCTTCCATGTCCGCGGCGGCCGCATCCGCGGCCAGCGCGGCTGGGTGGTGGAAAAGGTCGAGGACAACGACACCGCGGACCTGGTGGAGCACCTGATCCAGCAGGTCTACGGCGAAGCCAATTCCACGGACCGCATTCCGCGCCAGGTCCTGGTGCCGGTCCTGCCGCCCAACGCGGACGAACTCGCCGAGTGGCTGCACGGACTCCGCGGCACCCGGGTGGACATCCGCGTACCCATGCGCGGGGACAAGAAGGCACTGATGGAGACCGTGGCCCGCAACGCCGCGGACGCCCTGCGCCTGCACAAGAGCCGCCGCGCCGGGGATATCACCACCCGCTCCGCAGCCCTGCAGGAACTGCAGGAAGCCCTGGACCTTGACTCGCCGCCGCTGCGGATCGAGTGCTACGACATCTCCCACGTCCAGGGCACCAACGTGGTGGCTTCCATGGTTGTGGCCGAAGACGGGCTCCCCAAGAAATCCGACTACCGCAAGTTCTCCATCACCGGCGATGCGGCCCGGGACGATACGGCGTCCATGTATGACGTGATCTCCCGCCGCTTCCGCAACTACCTGGCCGAAAACGCCGACCCGGCCGCGGACCCGGAGGCCCCGTCCAAACTCCCCGACGAGCGCGCCGGCGGCGCCGATACCGATGTCCGGCCGCTGACCGACACCCTGACTCCGGCGCCGAAGGCGAAGTTCGCCTACCCGCCCAACCTGGTGGTGGTGGACGGCGGCCAGCCGCAGGTGGCCGCGGCTTCCAAGGCCCTGGCGGACCTGGGCATCACCGATGTGCAGGTGGTGGGCCTGGCCAAGCGGCTGGAGGAAGTGTGGGTTCCGGACAGCGACTTCCCGGTCATCCTTCCGCGTGCCTCCGAAGCCCTCTTCCTGCTCCAGCGCATCCGCGATGAAGCACACCGCTTCGCCATCACCTTCCACCGGCAGAAGCGCGGAAAGTCCATGACCGCCTCGCTCCTGGACGACGTGCCCGGGCTGGGACCTGCCAAGCGGCAGGCACTGCTTAAGCACTTCGGCTCGGTAAAGAAGCTGCGTGCCGCCTCCGAAGAGGAGCTGTGCGAGGTGCCGGGCATCGGCCCCGCCATGGCCGCTAACCTGCGCAGCCGGCTGGCCGATAAGGATAATGCGGGGGCTCCTGCCGTCAACATGGCCACCGGCGAAATCCTGGAAACTTAGCTACGCTTGGAAACCGGCGTCTCGCGGGACCGGACCCGGTTCTTTCACGCACGGCAATCAGGATGGGATCACAGCAATGACGCAAGAGGACGGCTTGACCGTAGTCAAGCCTGAGGAGTCGGAACTGCTCGTTGTTACGGGTATGTCCGGTGCCGGGCGCAGCACCGCGGCCAATGCCCTGGAGGACCATGGCTGGTACGTGGTGGAGAACCTGCCTCCGATGATGCTGGGCACCCTCACCGAACTCGTCTCGCGCATGCCGCAGTCGATTCCGAAGCTTGCCGTGGTGATCGATGTCCGCAGCAAGGAACTCTTCCAGGACATCCGCGAAGCCCTGCGCAACCTGCGGGCCGCCGGCGTCACCTACCGGCTGCTGTTCCTCGACGCCGACGACTCCACCCTGGTCCGGCGCTTTGAACAGGGCCGGCGCCCCCACCCGCTGCAGGACGACGGCAGCATCCTGGACGGGATTGCCGTCGAGCGGGAAGTGCTTCAGGAACTCCGGGACTCCTCCGACGTGGTCGTGGATACCTCCAAGCTCAACGTGCATGCCCTGGCCACCACGGTCACCGAGCTCTTCACCGAGTCCGGCCCCATTGTGCTGCGCCTGAACGTGATGAGTTTCGGCTTCAAGTACGGCCTGCCGGTGGACGCGAACTACGTGGCCGATGTGCGCTTCATTCCCAACCCGCACTGGGTTCCGCAGCTGCGCCCGCACACCGGACTCGACGACGACGTCCGCGACTACGTCCTGGATGCCAAGGGCACGGCGGAATTCCTGGACCGCTACGTTGAAGCCCTGGAGCCCGTCATTGACGGGTACCGCCGCGAGAACAAGCATTACGCCACCATTGCCGTGGGCTGCACCGGCGGCAAGCACCGTTCCGTTGCCGTCACTGAGGAGCTGGCCAAGCGCCTCGCCCAGCTGCCCCGCGTCACGGTCAGCGCCCACCACCGGGATCTGGGGCGCGAATAATGTCCTTCCTGACCGGACCGCTGCCCCTCGTTCCCGAGGGGAAGGGCGGACGGGGCAGTGCGGGTTCGGCAGGATCAGTGGTAGCCCTCGGCGGTGGCCACGGCCTTTCCGCCTCGCTCTCCGCACTGCGCCTGCTCACCACCGACCTCACCGCCGTCGTGACCGTTGCCGACGACGGCGGGTCCTCCGGCCGCCTGCGCCGTGAACTGGGTGTCCTGCCGCCGGGAGACCTGCGGATGGCGCTGGCCGCGCTCTGCGACGATACCGACTGGGGCCGGACCTGGCGCGACGTGATGCAGCACCGGTTCCGTTCGCAGCCCGGGGTCGAAGGGTCGCTGGATGACCACGCGCTGGGCAACCTCCTGATTGTCACCCTCTGGGAGCTGCTGGGAGACCCGGTGGCCGGGCTGCAGTGGGCCGGCGCGCTGCTGGGCGCCCGCGGCCAGGTGCTGCCCATGTCCACGCTGCCGCTGACCATCGAAGGCGATGTCATCCGCCGCACGGCCAGGGGAGAGCTGCTGGAAACCGTCAGCGGCCAGGCCCGGCTCGCGGCCGCCGGGGCCCGCAGCAATGTGAAGGACGTCCGCCTGCTGCCAAACGACGCCCCCGCCTGCCCGGCCGCAGTGGAAGCCATTGAGCGTGCCGACTGGGTGGTCCTGGGGCCGGGGTCCTGGTACACGTCCGTCCTGCCGCACCTGATGCTTCCGCAGCTGCGTGAGGCCCTGTGCGCCACCGCAGCCAAGCGGTGCCTGACCATGAACCTCAGCAATGAGACCAAGGAAACCGCAGGCATGAGCGCGGTTGACCATCTGGCGGTGATCCGCCGCTATGCGCCGGAGTTCAAAGTGGATGTGGTGCTGGCGGATCCGTCAGTGGCCGGCGACCGGGCGGCCTTTGAGGACGCGGTGGCCGAACTGGGCGGCCGCGCCGTCTTCGGTAAGGTGGGGACAGCGACGGGGCGTCCGATCCATGATCCGCTCCGCCTCGCAACCGCCTTCCACGATATTTTTGGGGAGAACTAGGAGTGTTTTTGTGGCGTTGACCGCAGCTGTAAAAGAGGAACTGTCACGGTTGGACGTGAAAAAGTCCTCGGTCCGCAAGGCCGAAGTGTCGGCAATGCTGCGTTTTGCCGGGGGACTGCACATTATTTCCGGACGCATCGTGATCGAGGCCGAGGTGGACCTCGCCTCCACGGCCCGCAGGCTCCGTTCGGCCATCGCCGAGGTCTACGGACATGCCAGCGACATCATTGTGGTCTCCGGCGGGGGGCTGCGCCGCGGCAACCGCTACGTGGTGCGCGTGGTCAGGGACGGTGAGTCCCTGGCCCGCCAGACCGGGCTCCTGGATGCCCGCGGCCGCCCCGTCCGCGGACTGCCGTCCGTAGTGGTCAACGGTTCCGCCGCGGACGCCGAAGCGGTCTGGCGCGGGGCGTTCCTCGCCCACGGGTCGCTCACCGAGCCCGGACGCTCGTCTTCCCTTGAAGTCACCTGCCCGGGGCCCGAGGCGGCCCTGGCCCTCGTCGGCTCCGCCCGCCGCATCGGCATCGCCGCCAAGGCACGCGAAGTGCGCGGCGTGGACCGGGTGGTCATCCGCGACGGGGATACCATTGCCGCGCTCCTGACCCGCATGGGCGCACACGATGCGCTGATGGTCTGGGAGGAGCGCCGCATGCGCAAGGAGGTCCGGGCCACGGCCAACCGGCTCGCGAACTTCGACGACGCCAACCTCCGCCGCTCCGCGCAGGCCGCAGTTGCGGCCGGAGCACGGGTGGAGCGCGCCCTGGAAATCCTCGGGGAAGACGTTCCCGAACACCTGCGCTACGCGGGTGAATTGCGCGTTGCGCATAAACAGGCCAGCCTTGACGAACTCGGACACCTGGCTGAACCGCCCATGACCAAGGACGCCATTGCCGGCCGGATCCGCCGACTGCTGGCGATGGCGGACAAACGTGCCGTGGAATTGGGCATTCCGGGTACCGAATCGAGTGTCACTCCTGAAATGTTGGATGAATAAGGCCAAATGTTGGCGCCTTAGCGGAATTGCATAGGATGGACTAAGCATGCTGCCGTTCGGCGGCACGAAATGTTTCCGGACGGGAAATCCGTCCGGATCATCGATCCGACACATCAACGGAGGATTTTCGTGAACGAATACACACTGCCGGAACTCCCGTACGACTACGCAGCCCTGGAACCGCACATTTCCGCGCGCATCATGGAGCTGCACCACGACAAGCACCACGCAACGTATGTGGCGGGCGCCAACACCGCCCTGGCGCAGATGGCCGAAGCCCGCGAAAAGGGCGAGTTCGGCACCATGACGAAGCTGTCCAAGGACCTGGCCTTCCACCTGGGCGGCCACACCAACCACAGCATCTTCTGGAACAACATGTCCCCGGACGGCGGTGACAAGCCCGAAGGCGAACTCGCCGCAGCCATCGACGAGTTCTTCGGATCCTTCGACAAGTTCCGCGGCCAGTTCACCGCCGTGGCGAACTCCATCCAGGGCTCCGGCTGGTCCATCCTCGCCTACGAACCCCTGGGCAAGAACCTGGTCATCGAGCAGCTCTACGACCAGCAGGGCAACGTCCCCGTCGGCACCATCCCGCTGCTGATGCTGGACATGTGGGAGCACTCCTACTACCTGGACTACGCCAACGTGAAGGCGGACTACGTCAAGGCATGGTGGAACATCGTCAACTGGGCCGACGTCGCCACCCGCTTCGACGCCGCCCGCCAGGGCGCACAGGGCCTGATCCTTCCGGCCTAGTCTTCCGCGCATAACCGCACATTTGTGCGGCGCCCCGGTCCCTACGGAGACTGTGACGCGTAAGATAAATCCGTAGGTCCCCGTCCCGCCGCCCGTCAGGGAGTCCCTCCGTTTCCACGGTCCGGACGCCCCGAACCGGGCGGCAGGACGGGGCTACCGAGCAGCGGCCCAAGGGGTTTCCCAGCGGAACGTGCCAGGCCGCAGTCAGTCCGGTGGCTTCATACCCGAGGTCACACAGTTCTCAATTGACCCCCTATCAAGGAGACAGCAAAGTGACTACTCGTGTTGGAATCAACGGATTCGGGCGTATCGGCCGCAACTACTTCCGCGCCGCCCTGGAGCAGAACGCAGACCTCGACATTGTCGCCGTCAATGACCTGACCAACCCCGAGACCCTCGCCCACCTCCTGAAGTATGACTCCGTGACCGGCCGCCTGGGAGCCGACGTCGAAGTCAGCGAAGGCAACATCGTGGTGGGCGGGAAAACCATCCGGGTACTGGCGGAACGCGATCCGTCCAACCTCCCCTGGAAGGACCTGGGCGTGGACATCGTGATCGAGTCCACCGGCTTCTTCACCAAGGCAGAGGACGCCAAGAAGCACATCGACGCCGGGGCAAAGAAGGTCCTGATCTCCGCACCGGGCAAGGGTTCCGACATCACCATCGTCATGGGCGTGAATGATGGCGACTACGACCCCGCCGCGCACAACATCATTTCCAACGCCTCCTGCACCACCAACTGCCTGGGCCCCCTGGCCAAGGTCCTCCACGAGGCCTTCGGCATCGAGCGCGGCCTGATGACCACGGTCCACGCCTACACCGCAGACCAGAACCTGCAGGACGGCCCGCACCGTGACCTGCGCCGCGCCCGCGCAGCGGCCCTGAACATCGTGCCCACCACCACCGGAGCAGCCAAGGCCATCGGCCTGGTCCTGCCCGAACTCGACGGGAAGCTTGACGGCTTCGCCCTGCGCGTCCCCGTCCCCACCGGCTCCGTGACCGACCTGACTGTCACGGTCTCCCGGGAAGCCACGGTGGAAGAGATCAACGATGTCTACCAGACCGCGGGCAGTGGTCCGCTGGCGGGCATCCTGCGGTACACGGACGAGCCGATTGTCTCCTCCGACATTGTCACCGACCCTGCCTCGTGCATCTTCGACTCGGGCCTGACCCGCGTGATGGGGAACCAGGTGAAGGTAGTGGGCTGGTACGACAATGAGTGGGGCTACTCCTGCCGCTTGGTGGACCTCACCAAGCTCGTGGCCTCCAAGCTTTAATCCAACCGAGTACGCAAAGGTAGACATGACTGTCAAAACACTCTCCGACCTGATCAGCGACGGCATCAACGGCAGGTACGTCCTGGTCCGTTCGGACCTGAACGTGCCGTTGGACAACGGACGGGTCACCGACGACGGCCGTATCCGCGCCTCCATTCCCACGCTCCAGAAGCTGGTGGAGCACGGCGCGAAGGTCATCGTGATGGCGCACCTTGGACGTCCGAAGGGCACCCCGGACGAGAAGTACTCGCTGCGTCCCGCCGTCGACCGGCTCGACGAGCTCTCCGCCTTCCCGGTGGAGTTCGCCGCAGACGTGGTGGGGGACAGTGCACGGGAGCTGGCCGGATCGCTGGCCGCCGGTTCCGTCCTGGTACTGCAGAACATCCGGTTCGATCCGCGCGAGACGTCCAAGGACGACGCCGAGCGCCAGGCCCTGGCACGCGACCTGGCGGCCCTGACCGGCGACGGCGGCGCGTACGTGGACGACGCTTTCGGCGCCGTCCACCGCAAGCACGCCAGCGTCTACGACATCGCGCAGGTCCTGCCGGCCTACGAGGGCGATCTGGTCTCCACCGAAGTCCAGGTCCTCAAGCGCCTGACCGAAAGTCCGGAAAAGCCCTACGTGGTGGTCCTGGGCGGATCCAAGGTCTCGGACAAGCTGGCCGTGATCGAGAACCTGATGGACCGGGCCGACTACCTCCTGGTAGGCGGCGGCATGGTCTTCACCTTCCTGGCAGCACAGGGCCACAAGGTGGGCGCGTCCCTGCTGGAGGCGGACCAGATCGAGAACGTGAAGGGCTACCTCGAACGGGCCAAGGAGGTCGGCTGCGAGTTCGTGCTCCCCACCGACATTGTGGTGGCCGACCGCTTTGCCGCCGACGCCGACGTCGAAACCGTTCCGGCCGAGGCGATGGAAAGCAGCCGCTTCGGCGCCTCGGGCATCGGCCTGGACATCGGGCCCGACTCCGCGGCGAAGTTTGCCGAGCGGATCCGCCACGGTAAGACGGTGTTCTGGAACGGCCCCATGGGCGTGTTCGAATTCGAGGCTTTCGCCAACGGCACCCGTGCGGTGGCGGAAGCCCTGAAGGAATCCGACGGCTTCAGCGTTGTGGGCGGCGGCGATTCCGCTGCGGCCGTCCGCAAGCTGGGCTTCTCCGAGTCGGACTTCGGGCACATTTCCACCGGCGGCGGCGCAAGCCTCGAATACCTGGAAGGTAAAGCCCTCCCGGGCCTTACCGTCCTGGACCAGTAGTTTTTCGGTGCGGGTCCGCGGCCGCCGGCTGCGGGCCCGCACCTGCATGTCCCATCCCGCCCGGCCCCGGAGGCCGGTGCAATGCGAGTTAGAAACCGGAGCAACCATGACAACCTCCACGAACGGCAAGTTCGACCGCACACCCCTGATCGCCGGCAACTGGAAGATGAACATGGACCACGTCCAGGGCATCACCCTGCTGCAGAAGCTGGCCTGGACCCTCAGCGACGCCCGCCACGACTACGGCCGCGTGGAGGTGGTGGTCTTCCCGCCGTTCACGGACCTGCGCAGCACGCAGACCCTCGTGGCCGGTGACAAGCTGAAGGTGGAATACGGCGCACAGGATCTTTCCCCGAAGGACTCCGGTGCCTTCACCGGCGACATTTCCGGCCAGTTCCTTTCCAAGCTTGGCTGCAGCTACGTCCTGGTGGGCCACAGCGAACGCCGCTCCGTCCACGGTGAAACCGACGAACTGCTCAACGAAAAGCTCAAGGCCGCTTACCGCAACAACCTGGTCCCCGTCCTGTGCGTGGGTGAAGGCCTGGAAGTCCGGCAGGCGGGCAATCATGTGGAGCACACCTTGGAGCAGGTACGCCGGGACCTCGTCGGTTTGGATGCCGAGCAGGTGTCCTCCCTGGTGATTGCCTATGAACCCGTCTGGGCCATCGGCACCGGCGAGGTGGCCGGACCGGAGGATGCCCAGGAAATGTGCGCCGCCATCCGCGCGGAAATCGCCGATCTGTATGATGACGCCACCGCCGCCAAGACCCGCCTGCTCTACGGCGGCTCGGTGAAGGCCGCCAACGCGGCCAGCATCCTGGGTGAACGCGACGTGGACGGCGTGCTGGTGGGCGGCGCCAGTTTGGATGTAGGCGAATTTGCTAATATTGTCAGGTTCGAACAACATCTGGTGACTGACTGACCTGCAGCCGAAGGACGCCGCAGCGGCGTCCCCGATCCATGAGTCACCCGAAAGGCCGTAAGTGGAAATTCTGAAGATCATCCTGCTGGTGCTTCTTGCCATCACGAGCCTGCTGCTGACGCTGCTCATCCTGCTGCACAAAGGACGCGGCGGCGGCATGTCCGACATGTTCGGCGGTGGCATGACCAGCAGCCTGGGCTCCTCGGGTGTTGCCGAAAAGAACCTGAACCGCTTCACCGTGGCACTGGCGCTTTCCTGGGGCCTGGTCATCGTCGCCCTCGGACTGATCCAGCGTTTCGCCGGCGAATCCTAGCCCGGCAGCACGCCACACAAAGCAGCAGGCCCCCGGATGGAAATCCGGGGGCCTGCTGCGTTAAGCGCGTGCTGACACTGCGCACCCGTCCGTCCGGCGGGACTACTCGTCGTCGTCGTCCTCGCCGGCGTGTTCCTGGTCGGAGTCCAGCAGGCGGCGGGACAATTGCGCGGCGGCCGCCTGGTCGATCAGCCAGCGGGTCTTGGTGCGTCCGCGGGCACCGGCAGCCGGAACCTGGATTTCGCCGGCGCCGGCCAGCGCCAGGCCCACGGCCCCGGCCTTGTCGTCGCCCGCCACCCCCAGCCAGACTTCCTGTGCCGTATTGATGGCCTCGAGGGTCAGGGAAACCCGTTGCGGCGGGGGCTTGGGCGCGTCCCTGACGGCCACCGTGGTTTCACCGACGGTCCGCACCCCGGCGGCTTCGGGGAACAGCGAGGCAATGTGCGCGTCGGGGCCCACACCAAGGAGCAGCACGTCGAAGCGGGGCAACCGCGGATCAACGGGTTCGAAGCCCGCGGCCAGTTCCTCGGCCGCCGCGGCCTCGGCCAGCCGGCGGGCGTAGTCCGCTGCGGCGTCTTCCACGGTAGCCGCTTCATTGGCCGTAGCCACGGCGTGGATCCGGCCGGCCGGGACACCCAGCGGATCCAGCATGGCCCGGCGGGCCTGTCCGGAATTCAGGTCCGGGTCACCTGCGGGCAGGAACCGTTCGTCTCCCCACCAGAAGTTGACCTTGGTCCAGTCCACTGCGGTCCGGGCCGGGTTGGCCGTGACTGCCTCCAGGGTGGCGATGCCCACCGTACCCCCGGTCAGGACCACGGTGGCCTCCCCGCGGCGGCTCTGCACATCCACCAGCTTGGTGATCAGGCGGGCGGCCGTTGCGGAAACGAGGGCCTGCGGATCGGGGTGGATGCTGACGCCGTTGGGGGAGTGCTTCATGCCGTCGCCCCTTCCTGGGCCAGGCACGCAGCGAGGCCCTCAGTAAGTACTTCTCCGAAGACTTCGTCGGGGTCCAGCCGCCGCAGTTCCTCGGCGAGGCAGTCGCGCAGGGTCCGGCGGGGGAGGGAAATCTGCTGTTCCGGCTGGCCCGGCTGGGTCAGGTGCGCAGTGACCTGGTCCGGCCGGGCGAGTTCCACGTCTCCCTCGGGACGGCGGAACACCACGCGGTGGATGCCCGTACCGGGCTCGCCCTCCACAATCTCCACCGGCACGTCCAGGGCCTTCTTCAGCCAGGCCGCCAGCAGGAAGGTGCTGGCCGAGTCGGACGCACCGCCCACGGTCACGCCTTGGACAGGAGATGATCCGGCGCCGTCCAGCACGGCAGCCAACTGGATGCGCCAGTTGGTCAGCCGGGTCCAGCTGAGGTCGGTATCGCCTGCAGCATAGGTCTCCGCCAGGCGCAACAGGGCCTTCTTGGGGTTGTCCTCGGTGGCGGCGTCGGTAATCCGGCGGTGTGCAATGCAGCCCAACGGCGTGTGCGCGGGATCCTCGGGAACGCCGTGCGGCCACCAGGCCACAATCGGGGCGTCGGGGAGCAGCAGCGCGGATACCAGCGATTCGCTTTCCCCGGCCAGCTCCCCGTGCCCGGAGAGCACAATCACCTCGGACGCGCCGGCGTCGCCGCCCACCCGGATCTGGGCGTCAAGGCGGGTCTTGTCCGCCGGGGAACCCTCGGCCAGCACAATGATCCGGCACGGGTGCTCGCGGCTGGCCTCGTTGGCGGCCGCAATGGCCTCTTCCACGAAGTCCGGCTGGGTGTCGACCACCAGGGTCAGGACACGTCCGAGGGTGACGACGCCGCCGCGCTCCCGCATGGCGACAATTTCCTTGGACACCTTGGAAGTGGTGGTGTCCGGCAGGTCTACTATCACGGCCTTCTCCAGGTCCTTCCGTCTCGGGCAAGCAGTTCATCGGCGGAGTCCGGACCCCAGCTGCCCGGAGCGTACGGCTCCGGCTGGCCCGGGAGCGTTGCCCAGTACTCCTCGAACGGATCTACGATCTTCCAGGACAGCTCCACTTCCTGGTGCCGCGGGAAGAGCGGAGGCTCGCCCAGCAGCACGTCCAGGATCAGCCGTTCGTAGGCTTCGGGGCTCGACTCGGTAAACGAGTGTCCGTAGCCGAAGTCCATGGACACGTCCCGGACCTCCATCTGGGTGCCGGGCACCTTGGAACCGAAACGGATGGTGGCACCCTCGTCCGGCTGCACGCGGATCACCACGGCGTTCTGCCCGAAGTCATCTCCGCTGTGTTCACGGAAGAGCAGATTGGGGGAGCGTTTGAAGACCACCGCAATCTCGGTAACGCGCCGGCCGAGCCGTTTGCCGGCCCGCAGGTAGAACGGCACCCCGGCCCACCGGCGGGTATTGATGTCCAGCCGGATGGCGGCGAAGGTTTCCGTGGTGGATTCCGGGTTGAACCCTTCCTCCTCCAGGAAGCCGGTGACCTTCTCCCCGCCCTGCCAGCCGCCGGTGTACTGTCCGCGGGCGGAACTGCGTGAGAGGTCCTTCGGCAGCCGGACGGCGGCCAGGACCTTCTCCTTCTCGGCCCGCAGGTGGTCCGCGTCGAAGGAGATGGGCTCTTCCATGGCGGTCAGGGCCAGCAGCTGCAGCAGGTGGTTCTGGATGACGTCGCGGGCCGCGCCCACGCCGTCGTAATACCCTGCCCGTCCGCCGATGCCGATGTCCTCGGCCATGGTGATCTGCACGTGGTCCACGTGGTTGGCGTTCCAGATCGGTTCAAACAGCTGGTTCGCGAACCGCAGGGCCAGGATGTTCTGCACGGTTTCCTTGCCCAGGTAGTGGTCGATCCGGAACACCGAATCTGCCGGGAAGACCGATTCCACCACGTTGTTCAGTTCCCGCGCGGAGGCGAGGTCGTGGCCGAACGGCTTCTCGATCACCACGCGGCGCCACTTGCCCTGCGAGGTCTTGGCCAGCCCGTGCTTGGAAAGCTGCTGGCACACCTGCTCGAATGACTTCGGCGGCACCGAAAGGTAGAACGCGTGGTTGCCCCGGGTACCCCGCTGTGCATCGAGGTCCTCCAGGGTTTCCTTGAGGTGTTCAAAGGCTTCGTCGCTGTCGAAGCCGCCCTCGACAAACCGGATGCCTTCGGCGAGCTGCTTCCACACGTTTTCGTTGAAGTCGGTGCGGGCGTGGGCCTGCACCGATTCCTTCACCTGCGCGGCAAATTCCTCGTTGCTCCAGGGCCGGCGGCCGAAACCGACCAGCGAGAAGCTTGGCGGCAGCAGCCCTCGGTTCGCCAGGTCGTAAACCGCCGGAATGAGCTTCTTCCGGGCGAGGTCCCCGGTTACCCCGAAAATCACCAGGGAGGACGGCCCGGCGATCCGGCTCAGGCGCCGGTCGCGCGGATCCCGGAGGGGGTTGCCCGTTCCGGATTTTTCCTCAGGGGACATTTACTTGTTTCCACTTTCTGCGGCCAGGGACCGCACAACGTTTTCGATTTCGCGGATGCCCTCGCCCTGGTTGAGCAGGTGCAGGCGCAGCACCGGACGGCCCTGCCCGGCGAGGACGGAGGCGTCGCCGGCGGCCTGTGCGCTGATCAGTTCACCGAAGCTGAAAGGCCGATCGGGGATGCTGACGTCCCCGGCGGGACGGCCGGTGATCTGCAGGTAGACGCCCTGTGCAGGGCCGCCCTTGTGGAACTGTCCGGTGGAGTGCAGGAACCGCGGTCCCCAGCCGAAGGTGACCGGGCGTCCCGTTGCTGCCGCCAGTTCGCCGCGGATGTCCGCGAGCCCGGCCTGCGTGAACCGGTCCAGGTAGGCCTGGATGCTCAGGTAGCCGTCCGGGCCGAGCCGGCCGAGCAGTGCCGTCAGCGCACCGCGCAGGGTGCCGGCAGTGCCCAGCAGTTCCGATGGTCCGCGGACCTCCACCGAGCCGTCCACGAAGGCCGGATCCGTGGGTTCGGGAGTGGCATCCAGCAGGCCGCGGGCAGCCTTCTTGGCGGCCTCCACATCCGGCTGGTCGAAGGGATTGATGTTCAGCAGGCGTCCGGCCACGGCGGTGGCGAACTCCCAGAGCATCATCTGGCCGCCGAGGCTGCCGGAGACCACCACCTGGTCGCCTTCGGGCAGTTCCTCCGAATCGACCGGGACAATGCGGACCGTGAGCACATCCGCGGCACCGGACGTCGTCTCCGGGGCGCCGGGCTCGACGACGACGGGCAGCACGCCCGTGCCGAGCTTGCCCGTGGACTCGGCAATCAGCTGCTCGGCCCAGTCCGGGAAGCCGGCCAGCCCGGAGCCTTCGTCCACGATGACGATCTTGTTGCGCAGCGGTTCGGTTCCGCCCAAGGCGGCACCGAGCTCCAGTCCAATGTTGTCCGGCGCGTCGTCCCGGAGGATCTCGGCGGTCATTTCGGCATCATCGAGCAGTGTTTCGATGTCCGCGCCGGCCAGGCCCGAGGGCACCAGGCCGAAGGCGGTCAGCGCGGAGTAGCGGCCGCCCACGTTGGGGTCGGCGTTGAAGACGGCGCGGTAGCCGGCTTCGCGGGCCGCGCTGTCCAGCGGCGAGCCCGGGTCGGTCACCACCACGATGCGGGATGCGGCATCAATCCCGGCGTCCGTGAAGGCCTTCTCGAAGACCCGGCGCTGGGAGTCGGTTTCCACCGTGGACCCGGATTTGGAGGAGACCACAATGACGGTTTCCGCCAGCCGGTCGGCCAGCGCTGCGGCCACGGCATCGGGATCCGTGGAGTCCAGGACGGTCAGGTCCACGCCGGCCGTACGGGTGATGACCTCCGGCGCCAGGGAAGAGCCGCCCATGCCGGCCAGGACCACCCGGGTCACTGACTCGGCGGCGAGCTCTTCCCGCAGCGCCGCAATCTGTCCCAGGAGCGGCCGGGAACTTTCGCCGGGGTTCAGCCAGCCGAGGCGGATGGACGCCTCCGCTTCGGCGTCGGGACCCCAAAGAGTGGGGTCCTGCGCCACCAGGCGGGAGGCAACTTCGTCTGCGACGAGCGAAGGCACCTTGGCGTCAACGGCCTCGCGGGCCGCTCCGGCTGCTTCAAAGGACAGTGTGGTCATTTTCTTCTATGCCTCTTTCGCGGTATCCAGTGCGGTCTGAACGGTCTGCAGCAGCTCGCCCCAGCTGACCACGAACTTGTCGAGGCCTTCGGTTTCCAGCTGCTCCACAACCTGGTTGTAGGAGACGCCCAGGCCGTCCAGCTGATCCAGGACCGCGTTGGATTCCTCATAGGTACCGGTGATGGTGTTGCCGGTGACCTCGCCGTGGTCGGCGGTGGCTTCGAGGGTCTTCTCCGGCATGGTGTTCACCGTGTCCGGAGCCACCAGGCCGGTGACGTACAGGGTGTCCGGCAGGGCCGGATCCTTGACGCCCGTGGACGCCCAGAGCGGACGCTGCGCGTTGGCTCCGGCAGCGGCCAGCACCTGCCAGCGTTCGGAGGCGAACTGCTGTTCGAAGACCTGGTAGGCCAGGCGGGCGTTGGCCAGGCCGGCCTTGCCCTTCAGGGCGGCGGCTTCCTCCGAGCCGATGCCGTCCAGGCGCTTATCGATTTCGGCATCCACACGGGAGACGAAGAAGGACGCCACCGAGTGGATGGTGGAGAGGTCGTGGCCGTTTTCCTTGGCCTGCTCAATGCCGACCATAAAGGCATTGATAACCTCGCGGTACCGCTCCAGCGAGAAGATCAGGGTGACGTTGACGCTGATCCCGGCAGCCAGTGTGGCGGAGATGGCCGGCAGGCCCTCCTTGGTGGCGGGGATCTTGATCAGCACGTTGGCCCGGCCGACCTTGTCGAAGAGTTCCTTCGCTTCATTGATGGTGCCCTGGGTGTCGCGGGAGAGGCGGGGGTCCACCTCGATGGACACCCGGCCGTCCACACCGTGCGTGGCCTCGTAAACGGGCGCGAACACGTCGCACGCCTGGATGACATCGTCGGTGGTGATCTCGAAGACGGCCTTGTCGACGTCGGCGCCGGAGCGGGACAGCTGCTGCACCTGGGCGGCGTAGGATTCGCCGTTGGCGAGTGCCGCTGCGAAGATGCTCGGGTTGGTGGTGACGCCAACCACGTTGCGCTCATCGATCAGCTTCTTGAGCGAACCGGAAACGATGCGTTCCCGGGAAAGATCGTCCAGCCAGATGGAGACGCCGGCGTCGGAAAGCGCGGCGGTGGGAGTTGAAGTCATGATGATGCTCCTTTGTGGGGTTTACTGCTGGTCGCCGGTTTCGGTGGACTGTGCTCCGGAGGCCGCTCCGGTGGTGCCGGCGGGTGCCGATCCGGTGCCGGAAACGGCGGTGAGGGAGTCACGCGCAGCCTGTGCCACGGCGTCGGCGGTGATGCCGAACTCGCGGTACAGCGTCTTGTAGTCGGCGGAGGCGCCGAAGTGCTCCAGCGATACGCTGCGGCCGGCGTCGCCGATGATCTCGCGCCAGCCCATGGCAATGCCGGCTTCCACGGATACCCGGGCGCGGATATCCTTCGGCAGCACGGATTCGCGGTAGGCCTGGTCCTGCTTGTTGAACCACTCAATGCTCGGCATGGACACCACGCGTGCGGCGACGCCTTCGGCGGCCAGCGTTTCGCGGGCCTCAACGGCCAGCTGGACCTCGGAGCCGGTGGCTACGAGGATGACGTCGGGGGTCACCACGCTGCCGTCGCGCACAGCCTCGGCAAGCACGTAGCCGCCGCGGGCCGCGCCCTGGGCGGAGGCGAACTTGTCGGCCGTGGCCGCACCTTCGCCGCGTGCGTAGGTGGGGATGTTCTGCCGGGTCAGCACAATGCCGGCCGGGTTCTCGGTGTTCTCCAGGATGGTCCGCCAGGCCACGGCCACTTCGTTGGCATCGCCCGGGCGGACGACGTCGAGGCCGGGAATGGCGCGCAGGGAGGCGAGCTGCTCCACCGGCTGGTGGGTCGGTCCGTCTTCGCCGAGACCGATGGAGTCGTGTGTCCAGACGTAGATGGCCGGGACGCCCATCAGTGCGCCGAGGCGGATGGCCGGGCGCTGATAGTCGCTGAAGATCAGGAAGGTGCCGGAGAAGGCACGCGTGTTGCTGTCCATCGTGATGCCGTTGACGATCGCGGCTGCGGCGTGCTCACGGATACCGAAGTGCAGCACCCGTCCGTACGGGTTTCCGGCCCAGGCGTTGGTCTGCTTTCCGGCGGGAATGAAGGAGGGTGAGCCTTCGATGGTGGTGTTGTTGGATTCGGCGAGGTCCGCGGAGCCGCCCCAGAGCTCGGGCAGGGCCGGGCCGATGGCGGAGAGGACCTTGCCGGAAGCGGCACGGGTGGACATGTCCTTGCCGGCTTC
This sequence comes from Arthrobacter sp. Y3224198, assembly GCF_059090025.1. Lineage (NCBI taxonomy): Bacteria > Bacillati > Actinomycetota > Actinomycetes > Micrococcales > Micrococcaceae > Arthrobacter > Arthrobacter sp. Y3224198. Next base: position 45,180 of record NZ_JBNHFG010000015.1, on the reverse strand, counting down.
GAAGACGGGCAGGGAAGCTTCCCAGCCTTCGGGCAGTTCACCCTTTTCGAGGCGGGCCAGCAGGGCGGAGCCCTCGGCGTTGGCTTCCTGCCAGGCCTTGAAGCCAACATTCCACTGCCGGTGTTCCTCGGCGCCGCGCGCCACCGCCTGGCGTGCGTGGTCCAGGACCTCCGGGTCGACGTCGAAGCTCTTGGCCGGGTCAAAGCCCAGCGTTTCCTTCAGTGCGGCAACTTCGTCGGCGCCCAGGGCGGAGCCGTGGATCTTGCCGGTGTTCTGCTTGTTCGGTGCGGGCCAGCCGATGATGGTGCGCAGCGAGATGATGGACGGCCGGCCGGTTTCGGCCTTGGCGGCCATCAGCGCGGCGTACAGCTCATTGACGTCTTCGACGTATTCGCCGGTCTTGGTCCAGTCCACCCGCTGCGTGTGCCAGCCGTAGGCTTCGTAGCGCTTGAGCACGTCTTCGGTGAAGGCGATATCGGTGTCGTCTTCGATGGAGATGTGGTTCTCGTCGTAGATCACCACGAGGTTGCCCAGTTCCTGGTGCCCGGCCAGCGAGGAGGCCTCGGCCGTGACGCCTTCCTGCAGGTCGCCGTCGGAGGCGATGACGAACACTGTGTGGTCGAACGGGCTGGTGCCCTCGGGGGCATCGGCGTCCAGCAGGCCGCGCAGGCGGCGCTGGGCGAAGGCGAAGCCAACGGAGGACGCCAGGCCCTGGCCCAGCGGGCCGGTGGTGATCTCGACGCCGTCGGTGTGCCGGTACTCGGGGTGGCCCGGGGTCTTGGAGCCCCACGTGCGCAGCGACTGCAGGTCCTCGAGTTCCAGGCCGTAGCCGGAAAGGAACAGCTCAATGTAAAGGGTCAGGGAAGTGTGCCCGGGGGAGAGGATAAACCGGTCGCGGCCGATCCAGTGCGGATCGGAGGGATCGTGCCGCATCACCTTCTGGAACAGAAGGTAGGCGGCGGGGGCGAGGCTCATGGCCGTGCCCGGGTGGCCGTTGCCGACCTTTTCCACGGCGTCGGCCGCCAGGACGCGGACGGTGTCCACTGCCTTGCGGTCCGTTTCGGTCCAGGTCAGTTCTTGCTCTTCCATATGTGGCACGTTTACCGGGCCCCTCTCTGTGCAGATAACCGGCGCCGCACAGCGCCGGACATGCCCGGAAGCCCCGTCGCAACAGGACGCCTCCGATGCCTTTACCACTACAACCAACTGCAGGCGGAAATCGATACCGCATCTCACGGCTCTTTTGCTTCCGCCTTTCGCAACGTGCGTTGCGGAGACTGAAAAATACTTCGGGTTTCTTTGTCTTGCCTCTTTATCCTCCCGCCGCTGTGTTTTCGGCGGAAAGATCCGTTCCAACCTTATCCTCTGCGGCTCCTTCGTGCCTGCCCTGCGTCACAGCTGCAGCCCTTCGGCAGGGGAGAGCCCGGGGATCCCGCGCCGGATAGTTTCGATGGCTTGTGCCTGCGCGCCCGCATGCGCGTCCGATACTTCGATTTCTACAGCCGATAGAGGTTATGATGGGGACGGATTTTTCGTTCCAGATTGGATAAAGTGATCGCTTCGTGACTACCCAGCATGCCGAATCCCCTACCTACACGGGGAAGATGACGGCGGGCCGCAAGGTCCGGGCTTACGTGGCGCTCACCAAACCGCGCGTCATCGAGCTCCTGCTCGTAACCACCCTGCCCACCATGATTTTTGCGCAGCAGGGCCTGCCCTCGCTGGGCCTTATCCTGGCCACGATGGTGGGCGGCGCCCTGGCGGCCGGCAGTGCCGGTGCCTTTAACTGCTATATCGACCGCGACATGGACAAGTTGATGAAGCGGACGAAGAACCGTCCGCTGGTCACCGGCGAAGTGTCCCCGCGGGAGGCCATGGTCTTCGCCTGGGTCCTGGGCCTGGTCGCGATTGCCCTGCTGTGGTTCGGTGCAAACCCGCTCACGGGCCTGCTGGGTGTGGGAGCCATCCTGCTGTACGTGGTCTTCTACACGCTGATCCTCAAGCGCCGCACCACCCAGAACATTGTCTGGGGCGGGGCCGCCGGCTGCATGCCCGTGCTCATCGCCTGGGCCGCCGTCACCAACAAGGTGGAATGGCCGGCGATCATCCTCTTTATGATCATCTTCCTGTGGACGCCGCCGCACTACTGGCCGCTGTCCATGAAGTACGGCGAGGACTACCGCAACGCCAGCGTTCCCATGCTGGGCGCCGTGGCCGGTGCCAAGCTGGTGTCCGTACAGGTTGTCCTCTACGCCTATGCCACGGTGGCCTGCTCGCTGCTGCTGGTTCCCGTGGGCGGCGCCGGCTGGGTCTACACCATTGCCGCCGTGCTCTCGGGTGTCTGGTTCATCGCCGAGTCGCACAAGCTGCATTCCCGGGCCCAGCGTGAAGAGCTCAACGACAAGTCGGCCATGAAGGTCTTCCACCTGTCCATCAGCTACCTCACCATCCTGTTCCTGGCCCTGGCCGTGGACCCCTTTGTGGGCAGCGCGCTGGTCTAGTTTGCTGCTTTGGTGGCCGGAACCCTGCGGGGTTCCGGCCACTGTTGTTTTAAGGGCGGGTTGAGGGGGCCGGCAGTTCCCCAGTGGGGTCGGCGACGGCGTACGGCGGGCGGTGGCCGGGGGAGACGGCTGCGTACGGCGGGCGGCCCACAGGGGAGACGACGGCGTACGGCGGGCCGTGCCCGGGGGAGACGACTGCGTACGGCGGGCGGCCCACAGGGGAGACGACTGCGTACGGCGGGCGGCCCACAGGGGAGACGACTGCGTACGGCGGGCCGTGCCCGGGGGAGACGACTGAGCAGGTATCGGGCTTTTGGCCGGGGTTTACCCCCGTGATCCGCTCACCCGATGCAGGCCAGCCCCGGAAATCCCCGTGATCTGCTCACCCGATGCGGATGAAGCCGCCGCCAGGTATCCCCGTCAGCTGAACGATTTCCTCATCCGGGCAAACCTGACCCCGCTGTGGGTTTTGTACCGGCGCGCGTCCGTGAGGGGGAGACGACTGAGCAGGTATCGGGCTTTTGGCCGGGGTTTACCCCCGTGATCTGCTCACCCGATGCAGGCCCGCCCCGGAAAGCCCCGTGATCTGCTCACCCGATGCAGGGCCGCCCCGGAAAGCCCCGTGATCTGCTCACCCGATGCAGGGCCGCCCCGGAAAGCCCCGTGATCTGCTCCCCAAATAGCCACACCGGCATCAATGCCGCGGACAGCAGAAAGGCCGGACCCCACACGGGATCCGGCCTTTGTGCGCGATGTAACTACCGGGCTGCGGGGAAGCCGGCCTCGGCATCAGCACCGCTGCCGGGAACCTGCTTGGCGAATCCGGTGAACACCGTCTGCGCCGCAGCCGCGGTGAGCAGGCAGGCACCGAGCATGTGCAGGGCCACCAGCGCGATGGGAAGGTGCAGGAAGTGCTGGACGTAGCCGATCACGGCCTGCGCGACGACAACCACGGCCAGCAGCACCACAGCGTTGCGCACGCGTGGATCCGCACCCCGGCGGTAGACCAGGTAGAGGGCCACGGCCAGGGAGAAGACCAATAGGTAGACGGGCACCACGTGGATGCGGGTAATCAGGTCGGCATTCAGGCCGTTGCGGGCCGCGCCGTGGTCGCCCGCGTGCGGACCCGAACCGGTCACCATCACGCCCAGCACCACGGTGATGGCGGACAGCACGCCCATGGCGCCCAGCAGCGGACGCAGCGTCCGCCCGGCCAGGGGTTCATGCCGGACTGCCAGGTCACCGGCGGAGAGCCAGGCGCGGTTCACCATGACCACGGCTGCCACGATCAGCACCATGGAGATGATGAAGTGCAGTCCCACTATCCAGGGGTTCAGCCCGGTCAGGACGGTGATGCCGCCTACCACGGCCTGCGCCGGAATCCCGGCCAGCAGGCCGATGGAAAGCCACCACAGGTCGCGGCGTTCGGCCCGTACCCGCCAGACCGAGAAGAGGGTGGCGAAGGCAATGGCGGTCAGCACGAAGGTGAGCAGGCGGTTGCCGAACTCGATGATGCCGTGGACGCCCATTTCCGGCGTCGTCACCAGCGAGTCCGCGGTGCACAGCGGCCATTCCGGGCAGCCGAGACCGGATGCGGTGAGCCGCACCGCGCCGCCGGTCACCACAATGACGATGTTGGCCACCAGTGAGGCCACGGCGAGGGAGCGGATAAGCCGGCCGGTCGCAGGAGGACGGCTGACGGACTGCCGGGCGGGAACACCGGCCGAGGTTGATGACACGGTAGCTAACTCCATTTGAACCAGCGGACGGCACCCAGGCCGCCCAGTATTGTCCACGCCAGAAGGATCAGCGCGGCGGAAATATTGAACTGCGAGTCAATCAGCGCGGACCGCAGGGCGTCGCCGAGGGCGGCTGAGGGGAGGACTTCGATGAACGGCTGCACGATGCCGGGAAGATGGCCTGTCGGGATGATGATACCGCCGGCGGCTGCGAGCAGGATCCAGAGCAGGTTGGTGATGGCCAGGGTGGCCTCAGGCCGCACTGTGCCGGCCACCAGCAGCCCCAGCGCGGTGAAGGCGATCGCGCCGAGGACCAGCAGCAGTGCCGCCGGCAGCAGCCCCGACGGTTCCGGCCGCCAGCCGATCAGCAGGGCGACCGCGGAGACCAGCACCACCTGGATCACCAGCACGGCCAGTACGGCGATCACTTTCCCGGCGATGAGTCCGGCGCGGCCCAGAGGGGTCGTGGAGAGGTAGCGCAGCACGCCGTACCGGCGGTCGAACCCGGTGGCAATGCCCTGCCCGGTGAATGCGGTGGACATGGCACAGAGGGCGAAAATGCCCGGAGTGGCCATGTTGATCCGGCTGGTGCCGTAACCGTCCAGCAGGGGAGTGACCACCAGGGCCACCATGGCCAGCAGCGGCAGCACCACGGCCAGGATCAGCTGTTCACCGTTGCGCAGCATCATCACGGCTTCATAGCGGCCCTGGTTAAGGATGCGTGCCGGAAGCGAAGCGGGAGCGCTCAACGGATGGTCCTTCCGGAAAGGTCGAGGAAAACGTCCTCCAAAGTGCGGGAGGCCATGTGCACCGAGGACGGCAGGATCTGCCGCCCGGCCCACCAGGCAGCGACGGCGGCAAGGTCGTCCGGGGTCAGCGCACCGCGGAGGGTGTAGTGGCCGGGCGCGGCTTCGACGGCTTCCAGGTGCTGCAGCGCACCGGAGGCGAGGGCCGCGATGTCCAGGCCGGGTTCGGCGTCGAACGTCAGGAGGCGCTGTTCGGCCTGGTGCCCGGTGGCGGAGGTCAGCTCCGCCACGGTGCCGGAAGCCACCGTCTTGCCGGCGTCGATGATGTAGACGTAGTCGGCAAGCTTCTGCGCGTCATCCATCAGGTGCGTGGTGAGGATAATGCCCAGGCCTTCGGCACGCAGTTCGGCAATGAGGTCGAAAACAATTTGCCGCGACTGCGGGTCCAGTCCCGCGCTCGGCTCATCGAGGAACAGCACTTCGGGCCGTCCGATCAGGGCCGCGGCCATGGCCAGGCGCTGCTTCTGTCCGCCGGAGAGACGGCGGATGCCGGTGTTGGCGAAACTGCGGATACCCAGCCGGTCCACCAGCTCGGCCACCGGGCGGGGCGACTCGTACATCCGCGCCACATGCTCGAGCAGGGCAACGGGACGGGCCGACGGCGGCAGCCCGCCGTCCTGCAGCATCACGCCTACCCGGCTGCGGAGCCGGGCGTCGGCGCGGTACGGGTCCTGTCCGAGCAGGCGGATTTCTCCGCCGTCAATGGACTGCAGGCCCTGGGCGCACTCGAGGGTGGTGGTCTTGCCGGCGCCGTTGGCGCCAAGCAGGGCGGTGACCTGTCCCCGGCGGGCAGCGAAGTCAACGCCGGCGAGCACGCGGATCATCTTGCCGTCCAAACCAGCAACCGGGCCACAGTCCTTGATCAGACCTTTAATGGTCAGGCAGGGTTCATCGTTAGGCACCTGCATATTCTACGTTAGGTAGTACTCCGTGCGGCACGGTCGCTACAGGGTCCGGCACGGCCGTGGCAAGGCCTGCCTTAGTGGAATCGGGGAACAGATTAGGTCATGCTTGTGTTGTGTATTCTGTGAGCAACTCTGAGACGAAGGCGGCGGCCCGGCCGAGCGCTGCCCGCGAAGCGGAGGAGCGCACCCGGGACAAAGTGCTGGGTGCGGTTCTGGAGCACGGCCCCGTCAGTGCGGCCGAGCTTGGGGAACGGCTGGGGTTCACGCCCGCCGCCGTCCGCAGGCACCTTGACGCACTGTCCACTAAGGGCCTGATCCAGGTCAAACTCGTCCGCAACTCCTCCTCGGGGGCCGGACGGCCGGCCAGGCGGTACGTGCTGAGCCCGCAGGGCCAGGCGTATCTGGGCAACGACTACCTGGACATCGCCACCGAGGCCCTGCGCCAACTCGGTGCAGCCCTGGGCCCGCAGGCCATCGAGGCCTTCGCCGCCGAGCGCTTCGGCCGGATGGAGGAACGGTACCGTCCCGTCGTCGAGGCCGCCGGCCCCGACGTCGCCGACCGCGCCGAGGCCCTCGCCGCGGAACTGACCAAGGACGGCTTTGTCGGGTCGACCACCATGATCGGCGCCGGCGCGGAAAAGAGCACGCTCCTGAGCGTCCAGCTGTGCCAGGCGCACTGTCCCATCCAGGGGCTCGCCACGGCCTACCCGGTCTTCTGTGACAAGGAGACCGAAGTTTTTGCCCGCCTTTTGGACGTGGACGTCCGCCGACTGTCCACGCTCTCCCGGGGCGGCCACGTTTGTACGACCCACATCCCCGTGGGGCGGAACCGATCCGCGCCGCAGGTTCCCCTGCACGCTGAGACCACCCAGTCCACATCCATTCATCAGCAAGAAAGGCCGTGATGACGGATCAAGTAACCCAGAAGCCAACGGCACCTTCCATGGTGCCGGAGTCTGTGATTTCAGACATCCTGGAAAAGAACCCCGAGCTTGAGGGCATCGGTACATATGAGTACGGCTGGGCCGACTCCGACGTCGCCGGCTCCACGGCCCGCCGCGGCCTGAGCGAGGAAGTCGTCCGCGACATCTCCGCGAAGAAGAACGAGCCGCAGTGGATGCTGGACCTGCGCCTGAAGGGCCTGAAGTACTTCGACCGCAAGCCCATGCCGACCTGGGGTGCAGACCTCTCCGGTATCGACTTCGACAACATCAAGTACTTCGTGCGTTCCACGGAGAAGCAGGCGGCGTCCTGGGAGGAACTCCCGGACGACATCCGCAACACGTACGAGAAGCTCGGCATCCCCGAGGCCGAGCGCAACCGCCTGGTCTCCGGCGTGGCCGCTCAGTACGAATCCGAGGTGGTCTACCACCAGATCCGCGAGGATCTCGAAGCCCAGGGCGTTATCTTCCTGGACACCGACACGGCCCTGAAGGAACACCCGGAACTGTTCCAGGAGTACTTCGGCACGGTCATCCCCGTCGGTGACAACAAGTTCGGTTCACTGAACACCGCCGTGTGGTCCGGCGGATCCTTCGTCTACGTCCCCAAGGGCGTCCACGTCGAAATCCCGCTGCAGGCCTACTTCCGCATCAACACGGAAAACATGGGCCAGTTCGAGCGCACGCTGATCATTGCGGACGAGGATTCCTACGTCCACTACATCGAAGGCTGCACCGCGCCCATCTACACCTCGGACTCGCTGCACTCCGCCGTTGTGGAGATCATCGTGAAGAAGGGCGCCCGCGTCCGTTACACGACCATCCAGAACTGGTCCAACAACGTGTACAACCTGGTCACCAAGCGTGCCATTGCGCACGAGGGCGCCACCATGGAGTGGATCGACGGCAACATCGGTTCCAAGGTCACCATGAAGTACCCGGCTGTCTACCTGGTTGGCGAGCACGCCAAGGGTGAGACCCTGTCCATCGCCTTTGCCGGCGAGGGCCAGCACCAGGACACCGGATCCAAGATGGTCCACATTGCCCCCAACACCAAGAGCTCCATCATCTCCAAGTCCGTGGCCCGCGGCGGCGGCCGTGCCGCCTACCGCGGCCTGGTCCAGGTCCGCGAAGGCGCCAAGCACTCGGCCAACACCGTGCGCTGCGACGCCCTGCTGGTGGACACCATCTCCCGCTCGGACACGTACCCGTACGTGGACATCCGCGAAGACGACGTCACCATGGGCCACGAAGCCACTGTTTCCCGCGTCAGCGAGGAGCAGCTGTTCTACCTCATGTCCCGCGGCCTTCCCGAGGACGAGGCAATGGCAATGATCGTGCGCGGCTTCATCGAGCCGATCGCCCGCGAACTGCCGATGGAATACGCCCTTGAACTCAACCGCCTCATCGAACTCCAGATGGAAGGAGCCGTCGGTTAATGTCGAAGCTTAACGACGTCGTCGAAACCGTGACCGAAAAGGTCAGCAACGTAGTGGAGGAGGTCAAGGCGAAGGTTGGCTCCTCCGCGTCCAGCCGCATCCGCATTGACGGCTTCACGGAGGAAGGCGAAAACCTTTCCCCGCTGAATGACGATTCCTCGCCCCTCGGCGGCGACAGCAGCAAATCCCACAGCCACGGCGGCGGGGAGGGCATTCCGGACAGCTCACGCGCCGGCCGGATGACTTCCTACCACCGCAGCGACTTCGGCAAACTGAACGGCCGTGAAGAGGACTGGCGGTTCACCCCGCTGAAGCGCCTGCGCGGGCTGCACACCGAGGAACTGACCGGCACGGCTCCCGAGCTTGCCGTCGTCGCCCCGGACGGCGTACGCGTGGAAAGCATTGCCCGCACCGATGCACGCATCGGCTCGGCCGGCATCCCCGAAGACCGGGTTGCCGCTGCCGCGTGGGAGGACTTCCGCGAGGCCACGTCCGTGACCATCCCCGCCGAGACCGTCATTGAAGGCAGCGTCACGCTGACCATCAACGGCGTCGGCAAGGACCCGGCCGCCCAGCACATCGTCATCACCGCCGAGAAGTTCTCCAAGGGTGTTGTGGTCCTGGACCACAAGGGCTCCGCCGTATTGTCCCAGAACGTCGAAATCGTGGTTGAGGACGGCGCCGAACTGACCGTCGTTTCCGTCCAGGACTGGGACGACGACGCCGTGCACGCCTCCGCGCAGTACGCGAAGATCGGCCGGGACGCCAAGTTCAAGCACGTTGTGGTCAGCCTCGGCGGCGACCTGGTGCGCATCACGCCGTCGTCCAAGTTCACCGCCACCGGCGGCGACGTGGAAATGTTCGGCCTGTACTACGCAGACGCCGGCCAGCACCTGGAACAGCGCCTGTTCGTGGACCACGCGGTAGCCAACTGCAAGTCCCGCGTGATGTACAAGGGTGCCCTGCAGGGCCGCGACGCGCACACCGTGTGGGTTGGCGACGTCCTGATCCGCAAGGAAGCCGAAGGCACTGACACCTACGAGGTCAACCGCAACCTGCTGCTGACCGACGGCGGCCGTGCCGATTCCGTTCCGAACCTGGAAATCGAAACCGGCCTCATCGAGGGTGCCGGCCACGCCAGCGCCACCGGCCGGTTCGATGACGAACACCTGTTCTACCTGATGGCACGCGGCATCCCCGAGGACACCGCCCGCCGCCTGGTGGTCCGGGGCTTCCTCACCGAGATCATCCAGCAGATCAAGGTGCCTGCCCTGGAAGAGCGTCTGACCGACGCCGTCGAGCGCGAGCTCGAAGCCTCCGGAGCCTACTAGGACCTTCCGCGGGTGCCGGCCGGTTGCGGCGCCCGCGGTTTGTGCCGCCTTCCATCCCAACGCTTTAGTTACGCACCACAGGGTGCAAAGGAGAAAGCCAACTCGCATGTCTACTCTTGAGATCAAGGATCTTCACGTCAGCATTGAGACCGAACAGGGCCGCAAGCCGATCCTGAAGGGTGTCAGCCTGACCATCAACACCGGTGAGACGCACGCCATCATGGGCCCCAACGGCTCCGGCAAGTCCACTCTGGCCTCCACCATTGCCGGCCACCCGCGCTACACCGTGGACAGCGGCTCCATCACCCTCGACGGTGAAGACGTCCTGGCCATGAGCGTGGACGAGCGGGCCCGCGCCGGCCTCTTCCTGGCCATGCAGTACCCGGTTGAGGTTCCCGGCGTCACCATGACCAACTTCCTGCGCACCGCCAAGACCGCGCTCGACGGCGAAGCCCCCTCGCTGCGCCACTGGACCAAGGACGTCAAGGCCGCCATGGGTGACCTGCGCATCGACGCCGACTTCGCCCAGCGCAACGTCAACGAAGGCTTCTCCGGCGGCGAGAAGAAGCGCGTGGAGATCCTGCAGCTGGAACTCTTCCACCCGAAGTTCGCCATCCTCGACGAGACCGACTCCGGCCTCGACGTCGACGCCCTGAAGATCGTTTCCGAAGGCGTAAACCGCGAGCACTCCAAGGGCGGCATGGGCACGCTGCTGATCACGCACTACACGCGTATCCTTCGTTACATCAAGCCCGATTTCGTCCACGTTTTCGTTGACGGACACATCGCCGAGCAGGGCGGCCCCGAACTGGCCGACCGCCTCGAAGAAGAGGGTTACGACCGCTTCACCGGCGCCAACGCCGCGGCCGGCGCGTAACCGGAACAGCTGAAGGAGCAATAATGAGCGAGTCCGATCTGGCCTCTACGTCCCTGGAGGACGTCGAAGAGGCCCTCAAGGACGTCATTGACCCCGAACTGGGGGTGAATGTCGTTGACCTGGGCCTGCTGTACGGCCTGAAGTACGCCGAGGACGGCGCGCTGCTGATCGACATGACGCTCACGACGGCGGCCTGCCCGCTGACCGACGTCATCGAGGAGCAGACCGCCCAGGCACTGGACGGCGTCGTGGACGAGTGGCGCCTGAACTGGGTATGGATGCCGCCGTGGGGACCTGAAAAGATCACCGACGACGGCCGCGACCAGATGCGGGCCCTCGGCTTCAACATCTAAGCGCCTCACCAGAGAAGGGCCGCTTCCGGATACCCGGGGGCGGCCCTTTGCGTGTCTGCACCGGGGCGGGCCTGTCCGCTGCTAGCGTTCGCGGCATGGCAAACACCTCCAGTACCGATCACTTCCACAACCAGTACCTGGCCGCATGGAACCAGGCCATGGCGACAGGGGACAGCGCACCCATAGAAGCCTTCCTGGCCCCCGGCTACCACGGCTGGCTGGGCTCCGCCGCTGAATCTGCGGAGCCTTTCGACGGCGATACTGCCCGCAAGGGTTTCCGCGACACCGTCGAAGCCTTGCAGGGAAGCACGGTACACGCAGCTTTCCGTACCGTGGCACCGCGCGGCCGGGACGAGGCCGTCGTCTTCTATGAGATGACATATCGGACCGGAGCCGAGACTACCGGCCGGGCACTGATGCTGGAGTCCTGGCGGTTGGAGGACGGGCAGTGGCTTCTCTGCCGGGACACCACCGAGGTCAACGTCGGAAGTCCCGCTTAGCGATGGCCGGGCTGTCGCGTCCTGGGACGTGGTACCTGTTCGACTACGGCATGGTGATTTCCACCGCTCCTGCTGACGCGGACTGGCAGCTGCTGCAACGTGAGACCGGTCTGGATTTACGGCCCGCCACGAGCTCCTATTGGGCACACCGGGAGGATTTCGACGGCGGACGGCTAAGCCCCGCCGCCTATTGGGCCGCTGTTCTGGGTCTCCCGGAGGTGCACCCGGACCGGACCGGGTCGAGCTGTTGGAAACCCTCGATGCCGCTCAGTGGGCACACCTGAATCCGTCCACGTTGGATGACCTGGCGACGCTGAGCCGCGAGGGTGCCAACCTTGCCCTGCTGTCCAACATGCCGGCGGAACTGTCTGCCCGGTATCTCCGTGAAGCGCCGTGGGCCGGGTATTTCCGGAAGACCTATTTCAGCGGACGCCTGCAGCTCACCAAGCCGGACCGCCGCATCTTTGAGCATGTCCTGCGGAACCTCGGGGCAGCACCGGAAGACGTGGTTTGTATTGACGACAATGCAGCGAATATCGCCGCCGCGCAGGGGCTGGGCCTCCGGACCATCCATTTCCAACCGCCCGGGGTCCAGGGGAGCCGACCGACCTGCGGCGATTGCTGCCGGAAGCGTAGGCTTCGCCGGGGCTGCCGCTGGGCAGTTTTCCTGGATTCGCGGGCAGGTAGTCCGGTCGTAAAGACGGGTATTCCGTGTTCTCTTCGGGGCGGATTTTGGCCTGTTTTCGGGCCGGAAATGTCGGTGGCGGATGAAATTCTGAGGTCATGGACCAGCTCGGGAACACCGAACGGATACCCAAAGAGGCAGGCAACGACGCCGGCAGTGCGGGCGGCAGCCGTGTCGGCGACCGTGCGCGCGCCGGCAGTGCCGGCGGCAGCCAGGTCGGCGACGGTGCGTGCCCCGGGGGAGGGGCTCACCTCGGTGATCTGCCCGGCGATGCCTGCACTCTGGCGGTGTTCCGCGCCGGGATAAGTGCGGACGGGTTCACCGGGACGCTGGCCCTGCAGAACCCGGAGTCCTTCGACGAGCGGACGGCAGGCGAAGCCCTGGGACGGGTCGCGCACCTGATCGCCTGGGCCCAGGCCCAGCAGGCCCGCCTGATGCACCGGATGGAAATGATCTTCCGGGAAGGCTTCATCGTTGCAGGTGGACCGGGTGACGCTGGCAGGCCGGGCGACGCAGCCGGGTCGGGCGAAGCAGGCCGGCGTGTCAAGGTGGACCCCGGACTGGCATTCAGCCTCGCCGCCGCCGAATGCGCCACCATCCTGAACCTTCCACAGATGACCAGCCAACGGCTGCTGGATGAAGCCGCACGCCTCTGCACCACCCATACCGCCACTCTGACCGGTCTGGTGGCGGGGCGGTTCTCCTACCCGCACGCCCAAGTCGTGCTCGACCAGTGCGACAACATCCCGCCCACCCGGCTCCCGGAATTCGAAACAGCCCTGCTGGCCGCTGTGCCAGGGCAGACCCGTGCCCAGTTCGCCGTCCGTGCCCGCCGGCTGCGGGAGAAAACGCATCCCGAAACCGTCACCAAACGGCACCTGAGCGCGTTCGGGAAACGCCGGGTGACCCTGGACCGGGAAGAGGACGGCATGTCCTGCCTCTCCGCACATTTACGTGCGGCCGAGGCCCAGCAGATTTACACCGCCCTGGGCAACACTGCGCGCGGGGAGCAAAGCCAGGGGGATTCCCGCACGGCGGACCAGTTGCGGGCGGACGTCCTGGCCCAACTGCTGATGGGCGGCCTCAGCCGCGGGGCAGGCCGGAGCCCAAGCACGGGTCGTGCCGGCCGGAGCCCAAGCACGGGTCGTGCCGGCGGGAGCCCAGGCACGGCTGGTGCAGGCGCAGGACGACCAGTCACTGACGCCGCTACGGGCGCAGGAAGACCAACAGCCCATACCGCTGATGATCCAGCCGGCACAGTCCCTCGCGCGGAGATCATGGTCCTGATCACCGCCGAAACCCTCTTCGGCGCCGATGACCAGCCCGCCGAACTGCACGGCTACGGCCCCATCAGTGCAGAAGAGGCCCGCCGGCTGGCCCGCACCGCCCTGGGCTGGACCGGACTGGCCCTGGACCCGGAGACGGGGGAGATCCTCGGGGTCGGGCGGCACCGGAAAGTCCCGGCCGGGCTGCGCCGCTGGTTGCGGGCACGGGACGGGACCTGCCGGTTTCCCGGCTGCCGGGTCAGCACCGCAAGTGCGGACATCGACCACACAGAAGACTGGGCAACCGACGGACCCACGGACCACGGGAACCTGGCACACCTGTGCCGGCGGCATCACCGGTTCAAAACCCTCGGATACTGGAAGGCCCGCCAACCGGCACCGGGAGTGCTCGAATGGACCTCGCCCACCGGCCGGGTCTACCGGACCGAGCCCTTCCTGAAACTCGACCTGCCGGAAACGGTGGCGGACCTGAAATCAGGGCCGCAGGTGGAACAGGCAGGGCGGGTACGCGAGAACGTTCTGCTGGATGAGGCTCCGCCATTCTGAGTGTGCTGGGAATCCTGAGACGGGAAGCCGTACGCCGCCCGCCCCGTCCGGCCGGCCCCGGTTGCGCTTACGGGTTGGACAGGTCAGTACTGCTGAAGGTGTCGCAGGTTTCCAAGCCGCTGCCGTTGTAGCCGGCCAGGAACCAGGCCTGACGCTGCGCGCTGGAACCGTGTGTCCAGCTTTCCGGATTCACCTGCCCGGTCCCGGAGGCCTGGATCCGGTCATCGCCTACGGCCGAGGCCGCCGAAAGCGCGTCACTGATGTCTGCGTCCGTAAAAGGCGCCAGGAAGGGAACATCGCTGCCCGGGGCCGGGGTGGAGGCGGCATGACGTGCCCACAGCCCGGCATAGCAGTCGGCCTGGAGTTCGGTACGTACCGAGGCCGATTCCGCCCCCTGCGGATCGGCATTCCGGCCGGCGGACGAACCGGTGAGCTGCTGGATGTGATGGCCGAATTCATGGGCCACCACGTACTCCTGGGCCAACGGACCGCCGGAAGACCCGTAGCTCGTGACCAGATCGGAGAAGAACGCCGTGTCGTAATAGGTCTGCGCGTCGGCGGGGCAATAGAAGGGGCCCACGGCGCTGGTCGCGGAGCCACACCCGGTAGTGGTCCGGTCGCTGAACAGCACCACCCCAGGTTCCGTGTACGTAACGCCGTAACCGGCCAGCTCCGGCTCCCAGAAGCTGTCCAGGCTCTCGGCCGTACCCAGGATCCGGCAGTCCAGCCGTTCGTTGGCGTCCCCGCCGTCCAAACAGGTGCTGATGCTTTCGGACTGTCCCTGGCCCGCACCGGGACTTCCGCCGTCGCTCAGTCCCAGCCCGTCAATAACATCGGACCCGAAAAACAGGGACAGGATCAGCAGCAGACCGCCGCCCAGCCCGCCGCCGACGGCGATGCCTTTGCCTTTGCCGCGCCGGTCGCTGACACGCGAGGAATCAAGGCGTGCATTCTCGTTAAAACTCATGCCTCCGATTATCCCCGATCATCAGGTTGCTTCCGTTCGGGGTGCGGCGCCGTTCCGCCGCTGCGGCCCGGGCCGGGCGGTTCGCCTCCCTGGGTGACGCCCCGTTCCCGGACCACCGGGCCGCGCTCTCCGAGTCCCCGTGCGGCCAACGCCTCCCCGGTCTGCTGGGCATACGCTACGGCCCGAATCACCACCGGAACAGCCAAAGCCCGCGGGTTGCGTTCCAGGCCCCGCGCCATAGCCGACTGGCGGACTTCTCCGGCGGCACCAAGCAGGAACGGGATGCTGCGCATCATCAGGGTGAGAGTCAGGCCGAACCGTTCCGGATCCGCGCCCAGGAACCGCAGGGGCCGAACCAAAGCCACCAGCCCGTCCAGCAGTTCCCGAGGGGAGGTGGTCAGCGTCAGCAAGCGTGCCGCCACAACGCACACCACAATGCGGCCGGTCACCAGCACGGCTGCAGCCGGTCCGCCGGCCCAGACCTGGAAGGCGGCCAGCAGCAGGAGCACCGGCCACATCAGCCGCAGCGGCACCCAGACCTCACCGACCAGTCCTGCCACGGCGTAGGCCGCCAAAACAGCGACGGCAGCACCGGCCAGCACCGCAACGCCGGCAGGTACGAGCAGGGACGGCCCGGACAGGACCATCACGCTGAACACCACCAAAACCCCCGCTTTGAGTCCCAGCGGTGCCCGGTGGACCGGCGACGTGCCGGGCCGGTACCCGTCGAAGAGGTCGGCAGCAGCCGCGCGGCCCGCAGTGCGCTTCCTCACCGCACGCCCAACGCCATCGCCCGGTACCGTGCCACGGCTTCCCGGGGGCCGCCGTCGTACACAATCCGCCCGCCGTCCATCACCAGGACCCGGTCCGCGTCGGCAGCGAACTCAAGGTCGTGGGTGGTGAAAACCACCTGCTGCGGCAGCCCTGCGAAAACCTTCCGCAACCGGTCGGTGTTGCGCAGGTCCAGCAGGGTGCTGGGCTCATCCGCCACCAGGACAGCGGGTTCCACGGCAAGCACGGACGCCAGCGCCATGAGCTGGCGTTCGCCGCCGGACAGGTCGTAGATGCTGCGGTCGGCCAGGGCCAGCAGGCCCAGGGAGTCCAGGCGCGCCTCCGCGGCAGCTCGGCGATCGGCACGATTCCTGACCGACGCCCGCAGGGAAAGTTCGACGTCGTCCCGCCCGGTGGGCATGACCAGCTGCGCGAGCGGATCGGTGAAGACAAAACCCACCCGGCGGCGTACCACCGGGCCCTGCCGCAAGGTATCGAATCCGTCCACGGTCACGCTCCCGGTATCCGGCAGCACCAGTCCGTTGAGGAGTCTCAGCAGCGTCGATTTCCCGGAACCGTTGGCACCGATCACTGCGGTGCGGGGATTGGCCAGTTCCAGGGAGAAAGGGTGCAGGATGGGAGCCGCCTCCGGTCCGGCAGCCGGTGGGAGCACACTGACGTCCTCCAGGCGGATCCGTCCCATCAGGAGCGCTGCCGCCGGGAAACCGGAACCAGCCGCGGGAAAGCCTTGAACACGCTGACGGCAACCGCCCCGGCCAGCAGGTTCTTCACCACGTCGCCCGGCCAGAACGCCATGTCAGCTGCCAGGGCGGCGGGGAAGGGCAGGTCCGCATTGATCATCAGTCCGGCAATGCCGGCCGGATGCACCACCAGGAAACTGGTCGCCAGGCCCGCTGCAAAGAGCAGCACAAACCGTGCCCGCCGGGCCCGGCGGAGCACGACGCCGGCGAGGAGACCCGCCACAAACGCCGCCACCGGGAAGGACAGCAGATAACCGGCCGAGGGCCCCGCGAGCACCCCGGGGCCACCGCGGAACCCGCTGAACACCGGCAGCCCGGCAAGGCCTGCCAGCAGGAACAGCCCGACGGCGGCGGCACCGCGCCCGGGGCCCAGGAGGATCCCGGTGAGAATAACCGCCAAGGTCTGCAGCGTGATGGGGACGCCTGCACCCAAGGGAATCCCGGGAAGGATGGAGAACACCGCGGTGAGTGCGGCAAACACGGCAATCAGGGACAGGTCCGCAGCTGACCAGCCCCGCCGCGTGGTCGCGCGGTTGGCTTTAACGTTGGAAGTACCGGCAACCGGGGGAGTACCGCCAGCGCCGGAGCCCGTCTGGGGGGCGCCGGCAGCATGGGCCCCGGCCGGGCCGGGGAGAGGTGCGTTCACCGGTGTGTTGTCCATCTCTGCTCTTTCGCCTGGGGAAGAAATCCGAACCGTCCTGCGTTTTGAACACTAACGGCGCGATGACGGGATTCCATTGGAGGTTTTCTACAAACCGGCCATGGCGGCTACACTGGGAAGGCTGTTCCGGCCAACAAGGCCTGCCTTCGGTCACTGTGACCCTTCCCGCCTCGGTGGATATTCCCCCGATATGAGGCCCGCGCCCCGCGCAGCGATTTTCCGCAACACCAAAAACCTTCGAAAGGTCCACTGAGTGATTTCCGTATCTGGTCTCGAGCTGCGCGCAGGCGCACGCCTTCTCATGGAAGCGGTTTCGTTCCGTGTGGACAAGGGAGACAAGATCGGGCTGGTGGGCCGCAACGGTGCCGGCAAGACCACCCTCACCAAGGTCCTCGCAGGCGAATCCCTTCCCGCTGCCGGCAGCGTCAAGCGCGTCGGCGAAATCGGCTACCTGCCGCAGGATCCCCGCACACCGGACATGGACCAGCTGGGCCGGGACCGCATTCTCTCCGCCCGCGGCCTGGACAAGGTCTCCGCCCAGCTGAAGAAGTGCCAGGACGAAATGGCCAGCGACGACCCCAGGATTTCGTCCAAGGCCATGAACCGCTATGACCGGCTCGAAGCGGAGTTCCTTTCCGCCGGCGGGTACGCCGCGGAGTCCGAGGCGGCCACCATCTGCGCCAACCTGGCCCTGCCGGACCGCCTGCTGAACCAGCCGCTCAAGACTCTCTCCGGCGGCCAGCGCCGGCGCGTGGAACTGGCCCGGATCCTCTACTCCGACGCTGACACCATGCTCCTCGATGAGCCCACCAACCACCTCGACGCCGATTCCATCGCCTGGCTGCGCGAGTTCCTGAAGAACCATACCGGTGGCCTGATCGTCATCAGCCACGACACCGAACTGCTGGAAGCCACGGTCAACAAGGTCTTCAGCCTTGATGCCAACCGCGCCACCATCGACATCTACAACATGGACTGGAAGCGCTACAAGGTCCAGCGCGAGACGGACGAGCGTGCCCGGAAGCGTGAGCGCGCCAACACCGAAAAGAAGGCCGGAATCCTGCTGGCCCAGGCCAACAAGATGAAGGCCCGTGCCTCCGGCGCCTCCGCTGCCCAGAGCATGCTCAAGCGCGTGGACCGCCTGATGGGCGGGCTGGACGCCGTTCGTGCCACCGACCGCGTGGCAGCACTGCGCTTCCCGGACCCTGCACCCTGCGGCAAGACCCCGATGATGGCCGAAGGGCTGAGCAAGAGCTACGGCTCGCTGGAAATCTTCACCGACGTGGACCTGGCGATCGACCGCGGCTCCAAGGTGGTCATCCTCGGTTTGAACGGTGCCGGCAAAACCACCCTGCTGCGGATGCTCGCCGGCGTCGACCAGCCGGACACCGGCCGGATCATCCCCGGCCACGGACTGAAGGTCGGCTACTACGCCCAGGAGCACGAAACCCTGGACACGGACCGGACGGTGCTGGAGAACATGCGCTCTTCCGCACCCGACATGGACGACGCCGAGGTGCGCAGCGTGCTCGGCTCGTTTATGTTCAGCGGTGACGACGTCGACAAGAAGGCCGGCGTCCTGTCCGGCGGCGAGAAGACCCGCCTGGCGCTGGCCACCATCGTGGCCTCCTCCGCCAACGTCCTGCTGCTGGATGAGCCCACCAACAACCTGGACCCCGCCTCACGTGCGGAGATCCTGAGCGCCCTGAGCAACTACACCGGCGCCGTGGTCATGGTCAGCCACGATGAGGGCGCCGTGGCCGCTCTGAACCCGGAGCGCGTGGTGCTGCTGCCCGACGGCGACGAGGACCACTGGAACGAGAACTACCTGGATCTGGTGACCCTGGCCTAGGGGCAATCGGGAAAGGGCCGGAGCGCAATGCGCTCCGGCCCTTTTTCACTATCCGGGTGGTTTGACGCGAAAGCTAGAAGCCCTGGGCGTCCAGGATCGCGTCCTCTTCCTCTTCGCCGGTCGGGCCGCGCTTTTTCCGCGGCGGACGACGGCGGGAAGGTGCGGGATTGGCGGCGATGATCTCGTCTTCGTCGTCCTCCTCGTTGTCCTCCACGCCGTCGTAGTACCGGTTCAGTGCCTCCTGGCGGGCGGCATAGGCAAGGCCCAGGAACATCATCAGGCCGAATCCGTACCACTGCAGGCCGTAGGACAGGTGCAGGCCCTCATCGACCTCCGGACGCGGGGCCGCTTCGGGCGCCACAGCCACTGAAGGATCCTCGCTGGCCATCAGCCCGTAGGACCCCTGGTGCAGCGGATAGTCCAGCTGCTCCGCGTACGCCGCCAGGTCGATCGACGGCAGCTGCCCCTCCGGCGCGCTGCGCGTCAGGGCGGGCTCTGCAGGCTTGATCCGTGCCACCACGGTAACCCGTCCTTCGGGGGCGGCCGGGATCGTGTCCGGGCGGCCCGCCTCGTCGTCACCGATCGGCAGCCAGCCGCGGTTGACCGCGACGGCGGATCCGTCGTCGAGCTTCAGCGGCACCAGCACCTCGTAGCCCGGCCGGCCCTTGAGCGGCCGGTTGCGCACAATCCGCTGCTCGGCGGAATCGTAGGATCCGGTCAGGGTGACGGGCTTCCACTCCGCAGATTCATCAAAGGAGTCAAAATATCCGCGCGCATCGGAAAAGGGGACCGGCGCGGCGTCGTAGTTGGATTCGATCCGTTCGGAGTCGGCCAGGGAATCGGCACGCCGGTCCATCTGCCACAGGCCAAGTCCCACGCAGGCGGCGGCCAGGATGCAGACCAGCACGAACCAGCCCAGCCAGCGGGCGGAGAGCAGGAAGCGGTACATCTACTTGGTTCCGGCTTCGGTATCCGGCCCGAGCGGGAGGGTTTCTTTCCAGAGGCCGCGGGTGCGCAGGTAGTCCTCGAGCCAGTCGCGGTGCTCCGCACAGGCGAGCCACGTCTTCCGCCGCTCGGGAGTGTGGATGCGCGGGTTGTTCCACAGCAGCCGCCAGCTCGCTTCCTGCCGGCAGGCCTTGCGCGAGCAGATGGGGGTGCCTTCGGTGCCGGCCGGAGAGGCAGCACCGGAGAGTGAATCCAGGAGGTTCATGCGGTGGTTCAGGCCTTGTCTTCGTCGTCGTTGTCTATGATCTCGCCCTGCACCACCGAGGTTTCGGGGGAGTCCGGTTCCTCCCCGGACTCAGGGGCGGCCGGCGCCTCAATGGCAGTGGCCGGAGGCTGGCTGATCATGGCATCGGAGGCCGTCATGTTGCGCGTGTCGGCGCCGCCGTTGGCCATGATGACAGCGAAATACGGCAGCACCACGGCGCCGGCAATCACCACCCACAGCAGCCAGCCGTGCACAAAAAACATCAGGAACAGGCAGACCACACGGATGCCCATGGACACGCCGTATTTGATCATGCGGGCGTGCATTTCATCTGTGTGCGGGTTGGGTGCGTCCGTGATTCTGGGAACGCTTTCCCCGCGGTTTGTGTCCTTGGCCATCAGCAGCAGTCTCAACTCTCCAAACAGGTTCGTTCATTCTCTCACTACCGGCGGCGTTGTAGAAGTTGAATCCAGCCCACGTAGGATCGAGGCAACCCCCATCACAGGTCGAAAGAAGGAACGTCCGTGCAGAACACCACAGAAAACCCCTCCGGCCGCAGCGTCCTGGTCACCGGCGGAAACCGCGGTATCGGGCTTGCCATCGCGCAGTCGTTCCTGGCGGCGGGAGACCGGGTGGCCATCACCTACCGCAGCGGCGAGGTGCCCGAAGGCATGCTGGGCGTCAAAGCGGATGTGACGGACATGGCATCGGTGGACGCGGCGTTTACCGAAGTGGAGGCCGCCCACGGTCCGGTGGAGGTGCTGGTGGCCAATGCCGGCATCACCCGCGACACCCTGCTGCTGCGGATGAGCGAAGAGGACTTCGCCGACGTCATCGACACCAACCTCACCGGAGCTTTCCGCGTGGTCAAGCGCGCTTCCAAGGGCATGCTGCGCATGAAGAAGGGCCGCGTGGTGCTGATCTCCTCGGTGGTCGGGCTGTACGGTTCGCCCGGCCAGATCAACTACGCAGCCTCCAAGTCGGGACTGATCGGCATTGCCCGGTCCCTGACCCGCGAACTCGGCTCCCGCAACATCACCGCCAACGTGGTGGCACCCGGCTTCATCAACACGGACATGACCCGCGCCCTGCCGGAGGACACGCAGAAGAACTACCTCTCCTCCATCCCCGCAGGCCGGTTCGCCGAGCCTGCCGAAGTAGCCAACGTGGTCCGCTGGATTGCCGGCGACGAGGCCGCCTACATCTCCGGCGCCGTCATCCCCGTGGACGGCGGCCTGGGCATGGGGCACTAGCCACCCCTCAACGTCCCGCCCGCATTCGTTGGAGGATTCCTCAACTGTCTGCGGGCCGGACGGCTGGCAGGATGGGTGTCGGAGCGAGATGCTTAGACACTTTCTACAAAAAGGAGTTCCCATGGGCCTGCTGGAAGGCAAAGCCGCGATCGTCACCGGATCGTCGCGCGGAATCGGCGCCGAGGTGGCGAAGTACCTGGCCGCAGAGGGCGCCGGGGTGGTGGTCAACTACCGCCAGAAGGCTCCGCGGGCCAACAAGGTGGTTGCCGCCATCGAGGCCGACGGCGGCCGGGCGGTGGCCGTGGGGGCAGACCTGACGGTCCCGGAAGGCCCCGCTGCGCTGGTCGCCGCGGCGACCGAAAACTTCGGCGGCCTCGACGTCCTGGTACTGAACGCCTCCGGCGGCATGGAAACCGGCATGGAAGAGGACTACGCGCTCAAGCTCAACCGGGACGCGCAGGTCAACATGCTCACGGCCGCACTGGACGTTATGCCGGCCGGCTCCCGGGTGGTCTTTGTGACCAGCCACCAGGCGCACTTCATCGCGTCCGTGCCGACCATGCCCGAATACGAGGCCGTGGCCCTCAGCAAGCGCGCCGGCGAGGACGCCCTGCGAGCCATGCTGCCGCAGCTCGAGGAAAAGGGCATCACACTGGTGGTGGTCTCCGGCGACATGATCGAAGGAACCGTCACCGCCACCCTGTTGGACCGGGCCAACCCCGGTGCCATCGAGGCACGCCGCGAGGAAGCCGGAAGGCTTTACTCCGTTGCGGAGTTCGGTGCGGAGGTGGCCCGGATGGCCACCGCCAACGTTCCCTCCGGCCACACCGAATACGTGGGCGGTGCCGACTACCTCGGCAGCAACGCCTAGAGCTTCACGAAGTGCTGCACCACGTCCAGGTTGGGCAGGTTCAGCACGGCATCCGCGGCGGCCTGCACTGCCGGCTTGGCGTTAAAGGCCACGCCCAGCGCAGCCGCCGCAAGCATGTCCAGGTCATTGGCGCCGTCGCCCACGGCAATGGTCTGCCCGGCACCGATGCCCAGCTCCGCCGCCCACTGGTTCAGTGAGCGGGCCTTGACGGCGCGGTCCACCACTTCGCCGGACACGGCTCCCGTCAGCACCCCGTCCTGGATTTCCAGCAGGTTCGCCCGTGCGAAGGTCAGCTGCAGGCGGGCCGCCAGCGGATCCAGCACCTGGCTGAAGCCGCCGGATACCACGGCCACCGGGTGACCCGCCGCCAGGAATTCCTTCACCAGGCTCTCCGCACCCTGCGAGAGTTCAATCCGTGCACCCACCTCGTCGATCACCGAAGCAGGCAGGCCGGCGAGTGTCTTCACCCGCGCATGCAGGCTGGCGGCAAAATCCAGTTCGCCCCGCATGGCGGCCTCCGTCACGGCGGCAACCTCGGCCTCACGGCCGGCATGCGCGGCCAGCAGCTCGATCACTTCCTGCCGGATCAGCGTGGAGTCCACGTCCATCACCAGCAGCTTGCGTGTCTCTTCGAGCAGCGACGGCGGCACGACGGCGCTTTGCTCACCGCCGTTTTTCACCGGTACCGCCGCCGAAGCGGCTGCCACGGCGCGCTGCAGGCGGCCGGGGGCGCCATCCCAGGCCACAAACAGCTTGGACACCGTGTAGCCGTCGCCGGCAGCGTTCTCCAACTCCAGGATCCGCGCCCCCACACCCGCCACGGCACCCTGCACCGCACCCAGGTAGGCGTCGGACAGGTCCCGGCCGTAGCTGACAACACTGTATTCGGGGGCGTTCGGCATGGCATCCGTTCTGTTCGGTGAGACGTCGGGTACCTGTTCGGTACAGGGAATGCGGGCTGCGCTGCAGCGGCCGCTGCGGCGTATCGTTTCGCCAATGTCCCTTTCTTTAGCCTAGTGTCTAGTGCTATGAGTGATGTTCTTGAATTTGCCGGCGTGAGCGTGGTTCGCGGCGGTAAGACCCTGTTGGACGGCATTAACTGGCAGGTCAAGGAGGGGGAGCGCTGGGTCATCATGGGGCCAAACGGCGCCGGAAAAACCACGCTGCTGCAGATTGCCGGCGGCCGGATGCATCCCACCCGCGGCGTCGCGGGAATCCTCGAAGAAGTCCTCGGTGCGGTGGACGTCTTCGAACTGCGCCCCCGGATCGGCCTGGCCTCGGCGGCGCTGGCCGGCCAGATCCCCGAAGACGAGACGGTCCTGAACGTAGTGGTTACCGCTTCCTACGGTGTCACCGGACGCTGGCGCGAAAAGTACGAAAAGCTCGACGAACGCCGTGCGTTCCATCTCCTGCATGAGTGGGGGATGTCCACGTTCCTCAACCGGCGGTTCTCCTCGCTCAGCGAAGGCGAACGCAAGCGCGTCCAGATTGCCCGTGCCCTGATGACTGATCCGGAACTGCTGCTCCTGGACGAGCCGGCTGCAGGCCTGGACCTGGCCGGCCGTGAAGACCTGCTCTTCCGCCTGGGCCAGCTGGCACGTGACGAGGAGGCCCCGGCGATGGTGCTGGTGACCCACCACCTCGAAGAGGTCCCCACCGGTTTCACCCATGCCCTGCTGCTGCGCGACGGCGGAGTGGTGGCAGCAGGCGCCATCAACGATGTCTTCACCGAGGAACACCTGAGCACGGCATTCGGTTTGCCGCTCGAGGTCAGGTACGACGGCGGCCGCTGGGCTGCCACCGCCCGCCGCAGCTAGGCCCGGGACGCCTCCGTGACCCTCGAGTACCTGCAGTCCGCCGACGATCCCCGGGTCCACGACTACACCTCCCTGACCGACACCTCCCTGCGGCGGCGCAGGGAACCGGAGGAGGGCATGTACATTGCCGAGTCCTCGAAGGTGCTGCGCAGGGCCGTGGATGCCGGACACCGGCCGCGGTCCTTCTTCCTGGCCGAGAAATGGCTGCCGGACCTGCAGGACATCCTGGACCGGTTCCCTGACGTCCCGGCCTTTGTGGGCACCGCCGATGTGCTGGAGGAAATCACCGGCTTCCACCTGCACCGCGGCGCACTGGCCGCCATGGAACGCCCGGCACCGCTGGACCTGGCGGCAATGCTGGCCGGTGCCAGGCGGGTGGCGGTCCTGGAAGACATTGTGGACCACACCAATGTCGGTGCGATCTTCCGTTCCGCGGCAGCCCTGCAGGTAGATGCGGTGCTGGTGACGCCCCGCTGCGCCGACCCGCTGTACCGCCGCGCCATCCGCGTCAGCATGGGAACCGTCTTCCAGGTGCCGTGGGTTCGCCTGACCGACTGGCCGGGCCAGCTTGACCAGCTCCGCGCGGCCGGATTCGTGACCGCCGCCCTGGCGCTGCGCGAGGATTCACTCACCCTGGACCAGCTCAGTGCGCGCCGGGACGAGCGCCTGGCCCTGGTCCTGGGAACCGAAGGGGACGGGCTTGCTGAAACGACCCTCGCCGGCGTGGACCTGGCGGTCCGCATCCCGATGAGCTGCGGCGTCGATTCACTGAACGTGGCCGCGGCCAGTGCGGTGGCATTTTGGGAGTGCCGCCCCTGACGGAATACCGTCCCGTTATTGCTCTTACCCTTCGGGCGCCCGGGTGCCAGACTGTGCCCAGTCACCCACCCCCTTGAGCATCCAGCGGAGCGGCCATGAAACACCGGACCCGGCCCGGCACAGTTGCGGCACTGTGCGCGGCAATGCTGCTGCCGCTGGCGGCGTGCGGTCCGACGGCGGAGCAGCTCCAGGCCCGCAGCGCTTCGCCCACTCCTCCGCCGCCGCCCCTGCGGACGGCACCGCCACCCGAACCGATCCCATCCGCAGCCCCGCAGGAGACAGCCCCGCCCGCGCAGGTGGGTGTTACCGGCAGCCAGATAGGCATGCCCCAGGCCGTGCAGGATGCCTGCCAATGGCTGTTGCGCCGCGACGCTGAACCCATGCCGGGCACGGAAGCCGGCACCTGCCTTACCGCCGCCATCAGCGCCGGCGGGGGAGCGGTCCAGTCGCTGCAGACCAGCACCAGCTGGCTGCCTTCGGGCCAGTACACCATCCGGTTTGCCACGGACCCGGGCTTCGCCATGGCCCTGCATGGGGACAAACTCGACATCGAGATCCGGGAGGGCAGCCGGATCCTGCGGCAGGGCACCGAGGAGATCACAGCCAAACCGGAGGGATCCGCCGAGGAGTCCTATGCCGCCGTATTGGCAGACGCCGCGGAGCTGACCGTCCGGCCGGAACGGCTGGCCGGGATGCTCGCCGCGGCGGACCGGGTGGACGTGGAGTACGACGTGCTGCAGGCCGGAACCGCCTATACCCGTATCAGCGGCAGCTTCGCCGCCGGTCCGGACACCTCCGGGGCCCCTGGATCCTCCGCAGTCATCCCGGAAGGAAACTTCACCATTGACCTGGACGGCTATTACCGGCCGGTGCGGATCGGAATCTCCGGGCTGAACCAGGGCATCCCCTCGCAGCTGACTGCAATAAACTCCCAGTGGGGCACCGGGCCGTTGTCCTGATGCGGCCGGGCCTAACAGTCGCCTGACGCGGCGCCAGACACGGCGTCCGGCGCTGTTTCCTGCCGGGGAGGGAAATGCGCTAGTATGGGTTGCTGGCCGAAACACCGGCCGATAAAGCTTTTAACCACCTGTGCCTGGCAAAATCCAGGCACCAAAAGAAGGTAAAACTGTGAAGTCTGATATCCACCCCAAGTATGCTCCGGTTGTCTTCCGTGACCTCGCGTCCGACACCGCTTTCCTGACGAGCTCCACCGCCACGTCCTCCAAGACGATCGAGTGGGAAGACGGAAACACCTACCCGCTCATCGAGGTGGAAATCTCCTCCGCATCGCACCCGTTCTACACGGGCAAGCAGCGCATCATGGACTCGGCCGGCCGCGTCGAGCGCTTCAACGCCCGCTTCAAGGGCTTCGGCGGCAAGAAGTAACGCGCCGGAAACAGTACTAACACGTGGAGAAAGGTCCGCCGGCATCAGCCGGGCGGGCCTTTCCCCGTATCGGGGGGACCGTCCGGTCCCGGAACGGTCAAGCAGAGGAGTGGTGATGGCAGGCGAAAACGGCAGCCGGCGGCACGGGGAATACAAGGTCCCCGGAGGCAAGCTCGTAGTGGTGGACCTCGATGTCCGGGACGGAAAGCTGGCGGATGTCTCCCTCGGCGGGGACTTCTTCCTGGAGCCCGATGAAGCGCTGGATGACATCAATGCGGCTTTGGAAGGGCTGCCCGCCGAAACCGGGTTCGGCGACATTGCCGCCGCCATCCAGTCCCGGCTCTCCCCGGATACGGTGCTCTTCGGCTTCTCACCGGAGGCCGTCGCCACCGCCGTCCGCCGGGCGCTGGGCAAGGCCACCGGTTGGGGAGACCACCAGTGGGAAATCATTCCTCCCACCCCGCTGTCCACACACATGCATGTGGCCATGGACGAGGTCCTGGCCGAGGAAGTGGGTGCCGGCCGCCGGAACCCCACCCTGCGGTTCTGGGAATGGGAGTCCCCGTCCGTGGTGATCGGCAGCTTCCAGTCGCTGAAGAACGAAGTGGATCCCGGGGGAGCGGAACGCCATGGTGTGACCGTGGTCCGTCGCATCACGGGCGGCGGTGCCATGTTCATGGAGCACGGCAACGCCATCACCTACTCCCTCTACGTGCCGCAGTCCCTGGTGGACGGCCTGAGCTTTGCCGACTCCTATCCGTTCCTGGACGCCTGGGTGATGGAGTCCCTCAAGAAGCTCGGCATCCAGGCCTGGTACGTCCCGCTCAATGACATGGCCACCGACCAGGGCAAGATCGGCGGCGCCGCACAGAAGCGCTTCAGCAGCGGGGGGATGCTGCACCACGTGACCATGTCCTACAACATCGACGCCGACAAGATGGTGGAGGTGCTGCGGATCGGGAAGGAAAAGCTCTCCGACAAGGGGACCACCAGCGCCAAGAAGCGGGTGGATCCGCTCAAGCGCCAGACCGGACTCTCCCGCGAGGACATCATCGCCACGATGATCGACACCTTCACCGCACGCTACGGGGCCGTGCAGGCCGGAATCAGCGACGAAGAGATGAAGCTGGCCGAACAGAAGGTCCGGGACAAATTCGACACCCAGGAGTGGTTGAACCGCGTCCCGTAGCACCGTAAGGTACCGCGGCGGCCGTCCCGCTACCCGGGTGCGGCCGCCGCGGCCTACACTGCGGGCATGGAGAAAAAGTCGCTCACCGCCCTTGTCCGCCGGCAGATGGAAACCGCGGGCCAGGCCGCCAGCGGCCGTAGCGCCGCCACGGTGTACGGCGGGCATGAGCATATCCTGCGCCAGACCGTCATCGCCCTGCAGGCCGGATTCCGGCTGGACGAGCACGAGAACCCGGGCGAGGCCACCGTGTTTGTGCTCAAGGGCCGGATCAGCCTGGCCTCAGGGGAGGTCAGCTGGGACGGCTCCGCAGGAGACCTCCTGATTGTTCCGCAGGCCCGCCACTCCGTTCATGCCCTGGAGGACTCGGCGATTCTCCTGACCGTGGCCAAGCCGCAGCTGGCCTGACACCGCCCGGCTCCGCTGGCGGGCCGGGCGGCGTGGGGCGTTACTGGCCGGCGGCCTGGACCCGCAGGGAGCGCAGCAGCTGGTCCTGCTGCTCGATGATGATCCGGCGCAGCGCGGCCGGGGCGTGCGGATTCTGCTCCAGCCATTCCACGGACCGCTGGACCACCGGGTGGTCCGCCGGGACCGTGTCCGGCGCCGCGTCCTGGTGGCCCGGGTAAAGTCCTCCCACCACCCGGGACGCCAGTTCGATGCTGCGGCCGGACCAGACGTCGGACAGGGACGCGAAGTAATCGGGAATGTAACCGTCCAGCAGCTCGTGGCTGCCCAGCCCGAACCCGGTGATGGTGGCGGACAACAGTTCATTCGAGAGCCGCTCGGAATGCACGGCGGCCTGCCAGGCGGCGTCCTTCACGGCCGGGTCGGGGAACGCGGCGGCGGCGGTGGTGTGCCCCACCCGGCCCGACGCCGTGTTGTCCCGTTCCAGTTCGGCGTCGAGCTCGGCCCGGGTTGCGGAACCGGTGGCCGCCAGCGCGAGCCAGATCCGCCAGCGCAGGTCCGAGTCCACGGCCAATCCGCTGATGCCCGCGGTACCGTCCAGCAGTCCGCGCAGCAGCGCGTTGGAGCCCGTACTGCGTCGCCCGGCAGCGGCAGCCGCCCGCGCCCAGATAATCTGCCGGTCGCTGCCCGGGGCGGCAGCACGCAGCTGGGTGGCAATGCAGTCCTGGAATTCCGCACGCAGTGCATCACGGCGGGAGGCCGGTGCGTAGTACTCAATGGCGCTCAGCGCGTTGTCCAGCACCACCTGGAGCACGCCGGCACCGGTTTCATGCGGGGCGGCACGCTGGATGAGGTGCACGTAGTCCCGGGCGCTGAGCACCCCGTCGCGCACGCTGTTCCACAGGGCGGACAGTGCAATGGCCCGGGCCAGCGGGTCGGCGAGGAGGTGCAGGGATTCCAGCAGCGTGGCCAGGGAGGCAGGATCAAAGCGGATCTTGGCGTAGGTGAGGTCCTCGTCATTAAGCAGCAGCAGGGCCGGCCGCGGCCTGCCGGCCAGTTCCGGCACCTCGGTGCGCGGCCCGGCCACATCCAGTTCAATGCTGTCGGTGCGCACCAGGGCGCCGGCATCGTCAAAGTCGTAGAGGCCGATGCGGAGGCGGTGCGGGCGGGGAACCTGTTCGCCGCTGACCGGGTCCGGGGCGTCCTGCCGGATGACCACGGAAGTGTAGGCGCCGGCGTCGTTGGTCTCGGTTTCGGGCACCAGCACCGGCACCCCTGCGGTCTGCAGCCACTGCCGGGACCACAGGCCCATGTCCCGGCCGGAAGCGGCGGCAAGGGCGGCGAGGAGGTCCGCCAGGGTGGTGTTGCCGAAGGCGTGGTCGCGGAAATATCCCCTGGCGGCCGCGATGAAGGTGTCGAAGCCGACGTAGGCCACCAGCTGCTTCAGTACCGATGCGCCCTTTGCGTAGGTGATCCCGTCAAAGTTCTGCTTGGCGGCTTCCAGGTTGGGGATGTCCGCCACGATGGGGTGGGTAGTGGGCAGCTGGTCCTGGACGTAGGCCCAGGCCTTGCGCCGGTTGGCGAAGCTGACCCATGAGTTGGTGAACCCGGTGGCGCGGTCCACGGCCAGCGCACCCATGTAGTCGGCGAAGGATTCCTTCAGCCACAGGTCATCCCACCACTGCATGGTCACCAGGTCGCCGAACCACATGTGTGCCATCTCGTGCAGGATGGTGTTGGCCCGTGCCTCGTACTGCGCCTCGGTGGCCCGGGAGCGGAAGACATAGGCCTCGGTGAAGGTCACCAGGCCGGGGTTTTCCATGGCGCCCAGGTTGTACTCGGGCACAAAGGCGGAATCGTATTTGCCGAACGGGTAGGGGTAGGCGAACAGCTCGTGGAAGCAGTCAAGGCCCTGCTTCGTGACGGCGAAGATGTTCTCCGGGTCGAAGTACTCCGCAAGGGAAGCGCGGCAGTAGGCAGCCAGCGGGATCCGCAGGTCCGTGCCGTCCTCCAGCCGGAGGGACCACTCGTCGTCGGCCCGGAAATAGGGTCCGGCCAGCACGGTGGTGATGTAGGTGGAAATGCGCTGCGTGGGCGCGAAGTCCCAGCGGCTGAGGGTGCCTCCGGCCAGCGGGGTGCATGCGGTTTCGACGCCGTTGGACGCCACCTGCCAGCCGCTGGGCGCCGTGACGCTGAAGGTGAACTCGGCCTTGAGGTCCGGCTGTTCGAAGTTGGCGAAGACCCGGCGGGCGTCGGCCGGCTCGTACTGGGTGTACAGATAGGTGCGCCCGTCGGCAGGGTCGCGGAAACGGTGCAGGCCCTCGCCGCTGCGGCTGTACAGGGCGGTTCCGTCCACCGTCACGGTGTTCTGCTCCTGCAGGTCCGGCAGATGGATCCGGGAACCCTCCACGGCTTCGGCCGGGTCCAGTTCGCGGCCATTGAGCACTACGGACCCCACGCCGCCGTGGATGAAGTCCAGGAAGGTTGCCGCGCCCGGCTCGGAGCAGCTGAAGGTGATGGTGCTCCGGGAACGGAAGCCTGCGGCGTCCGGGTCTTCGGCGTTGCCCACATCAAGGTGGACGTCGTACGACGATACGGAGAGCAGTCGGGAACGCAGGGCGGCTTCATCACGGGTCAGGTTCTGGTTAGGCACCTGATCATTCAATCACTTCTACGCCCGCACCCGCTGGAGCACGGTCTCTCCCTTTCCGCAGCCGTTCAACGACAGCTTGGCAGGACAGCGCCGCCAGGATGATGAAATACGGTGAGTAGAGGTAGAGGAATCGTGCCCTGCCCTCAAAGAGCAGGACAAACATCAGCAGCCCGAGCAGTGCAATCCGCAGGGCGGAGATGTCCGGCCGCATCAGGAACGGAGTCCGCAGCAGCAACGGCAATGCCACGAGCAGCAGGACGGCGAACCACGTGCCCTGCCACACCGACAGCATCCATTGGAAGTGCGGTCCGGTGTTGTTGAAAAGGTCCTGCAGCCACCGGTCCCCAGCAGCCGTCGACAGGAAATCACGGCCGGTCAGCCGTCCTTCACCCCAGGTGAAGAAGGAACCGTCTCCGGTGACCCACAGCAGCTTGTCGTTCAGGAACCGCAGATACCCGCCGGGCCCCATGGCATCCACCCGGTCCAGGTACGCGTCCAGGCCGGCATGGAACTTTTCGCTGCTGCCCCTGATGGCCAGGGTCTGCTCAT
Organism: Arthrobacter sp. Y3224198; assembly: GCF_059090025.1. NCBI lineage: Bacteria > Bacillati > Actinomycetota > Actinomycetes > Micrococcales > Micrococcaceae > Arthrobacter > Arthrobacter sp. Y3224198. The sequence continues at coordinate 14,110 of NZ_JBNHFG010000015.1, read as the reverse complement.
AATCAAACTGGTTGTAGGACCCGTACAACGGACCGTAGGGCCCCTGTGCGGTTTGCGCACCGACTTTGAGGAAGTGTCCGGGATTCATGGCATCCGGGCTGTTCCCGGGGTCGAAGCCCACCGCCGGCGTCCGCTGCAGAAAGGCCGCAATCAGCCGGTTGCCCAGGATGAAGCTGCCGCCGACCACGGCCGAAGCCGCCAGCAGCACTGCCGTGTTTTTCCTGCGGACAAGCAAACATGCGACCGTCACACCGGCTGCGATGAGGCAGATGGCAACAGTCGGCTTGATCCCTACGCCTATTGCACCTACGCCGCCCGCCAGGACCCAGAGGGCGACGCGGCCGTAGGTCCGGCGGGTGCGGCAGGAGGCCACGAGCAGAAACAGGATCAGCACTGTGAACAGCGTTCCCGCAGTGTCCGAGTAGAGCACCCCGGCCCAAGGCGAAAAGCCCAGGAATACCGTTGCCGGAAGCACCGTGAGGGCCGCTGCCACCGGCCCGCCCATCATGCGCGCAGTCAGGTACGTCAGTACCGTTGCAACGCACAGGATCACGCCGTTCAGAAAAGCCGCCGCGGTTGCCAGGTCCTTGACGCCCAGCGCCAGGGCGCCGGCGTCGTAGCGGGCCAGAAGCAGTGTCAGGAGGAGGTTGTTCGGGTTGATCCGGAAGTACGGGGTCACGGCGTCCATGGACCCGTTGGCCAGCCCGGCGGCGGACTCGTGGATTGCATGGACGTCCCAGTCCGGAGGCAGCCGCACGGCATAGGCGACCCGCAGCTGGACCACCAGCAGGGCGCTCCAGATCAAGATTCCCGCGGCGGTCTTCCATCCCCGGTGCCGGACCCTGCCCGGTACCGGACGGTCCAGCAGGAGACAGAGCGCGGCGGACACGAGCAGGAACGCGGCCCCGGCCGCGAGGGACCAGTCCATCCGGTATCGGGAGGCGCCGAAATGCGGGTTAATGAGATTGCCTGCCAGGGCCCAGAGGATCACGGCGCAGAACACCAGCCCGGCACCTGCCGGCCAAGCCGCGGGCCCCCACCGCAGCTTCCCGCGACGGCTCAGACGCGGCAGCGTGCGTCTCGATCCGGAGCCGCTCTGTGCGAAAGGCATGGACAATGTTAGCCAGCCGGCGACCCGTGGGAAGAGGGTCCTGACCGTTGCCCGCCCTCCGACAGCCTAAGTGGCCCTCCCGGGGCCTACCGTGCCAGGAAAAGCGCCAGGGCGAGGCCAAGCCCTGCCACCCAGGCCCACGAGGCCAATGCCGCGGCCACCGCCCGGATCCCCGAGGCAAAAAGGGTGCCGGCCCGCACCCCGGCGCCCAGTCCGAATAGGGCTGCGGCGAAGAGCAGCTCCTGCAGGCCTGCGGCGGCTGCCAGCAGGGTTTCGGGCAGCAGCCCGGTGGTGCGGACCAGGATCATCGCGAGGAAGCCAAGGACAAACAGCGGTACCAGCGGCGGCCTCGTGCCGCTGCCGCCCGCGGCAGGCCCGTTCCCTGCTTCAGCGGCACCGGCACGGGCACGCCGGGCCAGCAGGCCGGCGGCAGCGGTCATGGGGGCCAGCAGCACCACCCGTGCCAGCTTCACGACGACGGCGGCGGCCAGCGCGGCGGTACCGGCGGTCTGGGCGGTGGCCACCACCTGGCCGACGTCATGCACCGACGCTCCGGCCCAGGTCCCGAAAACCTCGGGCGGAAGGCCCAGCAGCCCCCCGGCCAGCGGCAGCGCCGCGATGGCAAGGGTTCCGCAGAGGGTGACCAAAGCGACGGGGACCACGGTGTCCGCGGTCCGGCTGCGCCGCACGGCGGCCATGGCGCCGATGGCGGACACGCCGCAGATGGAAAAGCCGGACGCGATCAGCAGCGGTTCCTCCCCGGGCAGCCGGAGGAGCTTGCAGATGGCGTATGTTCCGGCGAAGGAGGCCAGGACCAGGGCCACGATCAGTGCCAGGGCCATCCAGCCCAGCCCGGCGATGTCCACCAGTGAGACCTTCAGGCCCAGCAGCACGATCCCGATGCGCAGGAACCGCCTGGCGGCCAGGGCCAGCCCGGGCCGCCAGGCTCCCGCGGCGGCGGACGCGGCACCGGGCAGGTTGGCCGCCAGCAGGCCGAGAACCACGGCAGCGGTCAGTACCGGCACGGCAGGCACCAGTGCATGGACCAGATAGGCAACAGCGACGGCGGCAGCAGCCGTGAGCAACCCGGGGGCCGTCCGCCGCAGCGCGGCTCCGACGGATTTGCGCGGGGACGCGGAGGGCGGCGGGACGGCGGGAGAGTTCGGCACGAGTCCACACTGCCGCAGTCCGGGCCGGATTCCAAAGCCCGGATCCGTGCGTAACGGGAGCTCCCACGCCCCCGGTCGTACTGCTGTCGGATGTGACGTTGCTACCATTGGTGCACCATCCTCAAGCAACAGGGGCAGCATGAGTTCACCCAACAACGCCGGCAGCGCCCCTACCGCGGTGGAGCCGGCCCTGGACGCCCCGTGGCTCTTTTCCGCCGGGGAGGTTGCCGCGGCCCTGGGCACCGACCCCGCGGCAGGCCTTTCCCCTGAGGAGGCACACCAGCGGATACAGCGCTACGGCCCCAACCAGCTGGCTGAAGGCAAACGGGTTCCGGCTTGGCGGAAGATCCTGCGCCTGCTCTCGGACCGGCTGACCATCGTCCTGATCTTTGCCGCCGTCATCAGCGCCGTGGTATCCCGCGAATGGGAGACGCCGGTGGTGATCCTGCTGGTAATCATCCTGAACACGGCCCTGAACTATGTCCAGGAACAGCGTGCCGAGTCCAGCCTGGAAGCACTACGGAACGCTTCGGTGGACAACTGCCGGGTACTGCGCGGCGGGAACCGGACCACGGTGGAAAGGAAGGATCTGGTCCCCGGCGACGTGGTGCTGCTCGAGGCCGGCGACAGTGTTCCGGCGGACGGCCGGCTGCTCGAGGCAGTGCGGCTGCAGGTGGCCGAGGCGGCACTTACGGGGGAGTCCAAACCATCCAACAAGGTGGCAGGGGCACTGTCGGACCCGGAACTGCCGGTGGCGGACCGCACCAATCTGCTCTACATGGACACCGATGTCACCCGCGGCCGCGGCGAGCTGCTGGTCACCGGCACCGGAATGGACACGCAGATCGGCACCATCGCCCATCTGCTGGGCAGCACCACCGAGGAAAAAACCACCCTCCAGCGCAGCATCGATCAGCTGGCCCGGGTGCTGACCTGGATTGCGCTGGCCGTGGTGGCCCTGGTCTTTGTGCTCGGGCTGCTGCGCGGAGACAGCTGGGAGGATCTGTTCCTTACTGCCGTGTCGCTGGCCGTGGCCACCATTCCCGAGGGGCTGACCGCCGTCGTGGCGTTCACCCTGGCCATGGGGGCGTCCCGGCTGGCTGCGCGCGGGGCAATCATCAAGCAGCTGGCCGCCGTGGAGACACTGGGCAGCACGTCGCAGATCTGCACCGACAAGACCGGCACGCTGACCCTGAACGAAATGACGGTGCGCCGGCTCTACGCCCCGGACGGGCGCCGTTTCCGGGTGACCGGCAACGGCTATTCAACGGACGGCAAGATCCTGAGCCCGGACGGGCAGCCGGTCCCGGTGCTGACCGAGGCCTACCTCGCCATGTCGCTGTGCAACGACGCCTCGGTGGAAGACGGCCGGCTGACCGGCGATCCCACCGAGGGTGCCCTGGTGGTGCTGGCAGAGAAGGGCGGCATCGACGTGGCCGGTGCCCGGGCAACACACCGGCGGCTGGCGGAGGTGCCGTTTGATTCCGAGTACAAGTTCATGGCGACCTTCAACCATTCCGACAACGGCGCGGCGCTGCATTGCAACGTCAAGGGCGCACCCGGGGTGGTGCTGGACCGTACCGCCTTCCTGATGACCACCGACGGGCCCGTGCCGATGGATCCCGAGGACCGCGCCCGGATCAGCCGCGATGTGGACGCCCTGGCCACCGCCGGGCTGCGCACCATGGCCGTGGCGGGCCGGGTGCTGGATGCGTCCCTGCCGTCCGGGCCCGAGGCCCTCGCCGCCGAGGCCGCCAACCTGGTGCTGTACGCCGTCGTCGGGATCATGGACCCGCCGCGTCCGGAAGCCGGCGAGGCAGTGGCCCGCGCCCGCGCGGCCGGAATCGACGTCCATATGATCACCGGCGACCACCTCGTGACCGCCTCGGCCATTGCCCGGGACCTCGGCATCGAAGGAAAGGCGGTCGCGGGTACCGCACTGGATGCCATGGATGACCGGCAGCTGCGCTCCGACGCCCCCGGCCTGGGGGTGCTGGCGCGGGTATCTCCGGAACACAAGATCCGCATGGTCAGTGCGCTGCAGTCGGACGGGTACGTGGTGGCCATGACCGGCGACGGCGTCAATGACGCCCCGGCACTGAAGCGCGCGGACATCGGCATCGCCATGGGCATCACCGGCACCGACGTGTCCAAGGGTGCGGCCAAAATGATCCTGACCGACGACAACTTCGCCACCATCGTGGCAGCCGTCGAAGAGGGCCGGGGCATTTATGACAACATCCTGAAGTTCGTCCGGTTCCAGCTCACCACCGCGTGGGGGTTCGTGCTGATCTTCCTGGCCGCGGCCACCTTCGGCTTCGCCGGGGGAGCGCCGTTCACTGCCCTGCAGATCCTGTGGGTCAATATCATCATGGACGGCCCGCCCGCCCTGGCCCTGGGAGTGGACCGCACGGACCCCGACGTGATGTCCCGCCCGCCGCGGCGGGCATCCGAGCCGCTGCTGACCGGCCGGCGGATTGCCATCCTGACCCTGCTGGGCATCGTGATGGCGGCCGGCACCTGCACGGTGCTGGTCACGGCGCCGGACCTGTTCCCCGAGAGCGCCGGCAGCACCAACTTCGCCACCACCATGGCTTTCACCACGTTCGTGTTCTACCAGGTGTTCAACCTGCTGAACGTCCGGTCCGAGACCGGCAGCGTATTCACCCTGCGGACCTTCACCAACCGGGCCATCTGGGTCTCGCTGGCCGCGGTGGTTGTGCTGCAGGTGCTGGTGGTGCAACTGAGCATCTTCGAGGGATTCTTCGACACGGTGCCGCTGACCAGCGCACAGTGGTTCCTTTGCCTGGCCGTGGGCTCCAGCGTGCTGGTGGTCTCCGAGATCGGCAAGGCAGTGCAGCGGGCCGCCCGGCGCCGTGCGGCTGCCCGCCCGGAACGCCTACCAGGGTGAGGGCTTGTAGTCCTTGAGGAAGACGCCGTACTGGTCCTCGCCCTTTTCGCCCATGACAATCGGGTCGTAGACGCGGGCGGCACCGTCCACCAGGTCCAGCGGAGCGTGGAAACCCTCCTCCGCGAGGCGCACCTTCGTGGGGTGCGGCCGTTCGTCCGTGATCCAGCCGGTGTCCACCGCGGTCATCAGGATGCCGTCGGTGTCCAGCATCTCCTGCGCGCTGGTGCGGGTGAGCATGTTCAGGGCCGCCTTGGCCATGTTGGTGTGCGGGTGGCCGGGCCCCTTGTAGCGGCGTGAGAACTGCCCCTCCATGGCGGAGACGTTCACGATGTACTTCCGGCGCGCGGGGGAGGCGGCCATGGCCGGACGCAGCCGGTTGACCAGCAGGAAGGGCGCCGTGACGTTGCACAGCTGCACTTCGAGCATTTCGAGCGGATCCACCTGGTCCACCACCTGGGTCCAGCTGTTGATCGGCGCCGTGTCCGGCACCAGCCCGCCGGCGTCGATCGCGGTGCCGGCCTCCATCCGGGCCAGCGAGGAGGAACCGGCCGTCAGCGCAAGCGAGGTGACGGCGTCGGCGGCCAGCACCGGGTGCGCGGCAACAGACCCCGCCAGTGCCGTGGGGTGCGCGTCGTAGGTATGGCCGAAGGTGACCAGCTCGGGCATGGGGCCGTCCGGCAGCGGTGCCAGTTCGGCGTCAGTCAGCGGCCGGTAGGCGTTGGCTGAGCGGCGGACGGTCTGCGCGGCGTTGTTGATCAGGATGTCCAGCGGTCCGGCCTCGGCCACGGACTCGGCCAGGGAGATCACCTGCGCCGGATCACGCAGGTCAATGCCGACAATCCGCAGCCGGTGCAGCCAGTCCCCGGAGTCCTCCATGGCAGCGAAGCGCCGGGCGGCGTCCTTGGGGAAGCGGGTGGTGATGGTGGTGTGCGCGCCGTCGCGCAGCAGCCGCAGTGCGATGTACATGCCGATCTTGGCCCGGCCGCCGGTCAGCAGCGCACGCTTGCCGGTGAGGTCGGTGCGGGCATCACGCTTGGCGTGGCTGAACGCGGCGCATTCGGGGCAGAGCTGGTGGTAGAAGGCGTCCACCACGGTGTAGGGCTGCTTGCAGATGTAGCAGTTGCGCGGCCGCAGCAGGGTTCCGGCGGAGGGCCCGTGCGCGGCGCTGGTGAGCTGGGCACCGCGGGTTTCATCGTCAATGCGGTCCGCGGCGCCGGTGGCGGTCAGCGCGACGACGGCGCGGTCCGCTTCGGCCACGGCCGAACGCTTTTCGTTCTTCCGGTGTTTCTTCACGGACTTGAACATCTTGGCGGTGGCCCGCCGGACCGCCACGTAATCGGGATCTTCCTCGTCCAGGACGTGGATGGAAGCCAGGACCTTCAATGCGGTCTCGATCTCTTCCGGGCTTAGTTCTTCCGGGACTTCTGGGGTGCTCATCTGGGCCTTCTGGGGTATCAACACCGGCGGATTCACGGCGCGGCACAACTGGAGTGCGCACTTCGAGGATACCGGAGAAGGGCCCAAGAACCCGTATCGCGCCAGGGGGCGCCGGGGAGTCCAACCCCGGCGCCCCCTGGCGCGATGCCGTGCCGGCCTCTGTGGGCCTAGCCCTCCGGTTTTTCCACCGGAACGCGCTGGCCCTTGCTCAGCACGGTGAGGCCGGACTCGGTCACGGTGAAGCCGCGGCTGAGGTCCAGTTCCCGGTCCACACCCACGGTGGCGCCGGCAGGGATCCGCACGTTCTTGTCGATGATGGCCCGGCGCACCACGGCGCCTTCACCCACGTGCACCTTGTCCATCAGCACGGAGTCGGAGACCACGGCGTTGGATGCAACGTAAACGTCCTGCGCCAGGACGGAGCCGGTGACGGTGCCGCCGGAAATCACCGTACCGTCCGAAACAATCGAGTCGAACGCGGTGCCGGCCTGGTCAGAGGCGCTGCGCACGAACTTGGCCGGCGGGGAAATGCTCTGCCGGGTGTAGATGGGCCACTGCAGGTTGTACAGGTTGAACGCGGGCAACGGGGAGATCAGGTCCATATTGGCGTCGTAGTAGGAGTCCAGGGTGCCCACGTCTCGCCAGTACTGGTGGTCGCTGCCCGTGGCGCCGGGGATGACGTTGGTGGTGAAGTCGTAGACGGCGGCATCGCCGCGCTCCACGAAGTACGGGATGATGTCCCCGCCCATGTCGTGCTTGGTGATCAGCCGCTCGGCGTCGGCCTGCAGTGCGGAAACCAGGGCATCCGTGTTGAACACGTAGTTGCCCATGGAGGCCAGGAAGCTGCCGGGGTCGTCCGGGAGGCCGGGCGTCGTTTCGGGCTTCTCCACGAAGGCGCCGATCCGTCCGGGGTTCTCCGGGTCCGTTTCAATGACGCCGAACTGGTCCGCCAGATGCAGCGGCTGCCGTACGGCGGCAACGCTCACCGAGGCACCGGAGGCAATGTGGGCTTCGACCATCTGTGAGAAGTCCATGCGGTAGACGTGGTCGGCACCGATCACCACCACAATGTCCGGCTGGGCGTCGTCGATCAGGTTCATCGACTGGTAAATGGCATTTGCGCTGCCCAGGAACCAGCTTTTGCCCACGCGCTGCTGCGCAGGGACGGAGGCCACATAGTTCTGCAGCTGCGTGGAGAGCCGCCAGGTTTCGGAAATGTGCCGGTCAAGGCTGTGCGATTTGTACTGGGTCAGGACCACGATCTGCAGGTACCCGGAGTTCACCAGGTTTGAGAGTGCGAAGTCGATCAGCCGGTAACGCCCGGCAAAGGGAACTGCGGGTTTTGCGCGGTCTGCAGTGAGCGGCATCAGGCGTTTGCCTTCGCCGCCCGCAAGGACAACTGCCAGGACCTTCTTTGGCGCCATGGTCATGAACCTCTTCCGGAAGTAAGTCTACTGACTTCACACTAGATCACAGGTTGCCCGGTGCACTACGTTGGTTTAGTGCGAGTAGATATTGTGTCGAAGGAATTCCCGCCGGAAATCTACGGGGGAGCAGGCGTCCATGTTGCCGAGCTCAGCCGGGTCCTGGCCGGACAAGTTGATCTGAATGTGCATTGTTTCGGGGCCCCGCGCCCCGGCGATTTCCACGGTGCCAAAGTGACTGCCTATGCGGTGCCGGCGGAGCTGGACGGAGCCAATCCGGCGGTCCAGACCCTGGGCACGGACCTGGAGATCCTGGGCGGGCTGGCAGGGGCGGACCTGGTCCACTCGCACACCTGGTATGCCAACATGGCAGGCCACCTGGGGTCGCTGCTGCACGGCATCCCGCATGTGCTCAGCGCACACAGCCTGGAGCCGCTGCGGCCATGGAAGGCCGAACAGCTCGGCGGCGGCTACGCCGTCTCCTCCTGGGTGGAGAAAACAGCCTACGAGGCAGCCGCAGCCATCATCGCCGTCTCGCACGGCATGCGCGGGGACATCCTGCGCAGCTACCCCGATGTGGACCCGGAGAAGGTCAAGGTGGTCCACAACGGCATTGACGTGGACCAGTGGCAGCCGGACCCGGACTCCGACGGCGTGCGCGCCTTCGGGATTGATCCGGACCGGCCCAGCGTGGTCTTCGTCGGCCGGAACACCCGGCAGAAGGGCGTGCCGTACCTGCTGCGCGCCGCCGCGCTGCTGCCGCCGGAGGTGCAGCTGGTGCTGTGCCTGGGCGCTGCGGACACGCCGGAGCTGGCGGCCGAAACCGCCGTCCTGATCGAGGACCTGCGGCGTACGCGCACCGGCATCGTCGTCATCGAGCGGATGCTGCCGCGCGCGGAACTGATCAAGATCCTGTCCGTTGCCACCGTGTTCGCCTGCCCGTCGGTGTACGAACCGCTGGGCATCGTGAACCTTGAGGCCATGGCCTGCGGCACCGCCGTGGTGGCCAGCGCCACCGGCGGCATCCCGGAAGTGGTGGATTCCGGTGTCACCGGCCTGCTGGTGCCCATCGAGCAGGTCACCGACGGTACGGGCACCCCGCTGGACCCGGAAGCGTTCGTCCGCGATTTCGCTGCCGCACTGACCACCGTGGTCACCGATCCGGAGATGGCCGAACGGATGGGCCGCGCCGGCCGTATCCGGGCCACCGAGCAGTTCTCCTGGGAGTCCATTGCCGAGGCCACCCTGGCCGTGTACCGCTCCGTCCTGCCCTAGCCGCGGGCCAACCAAAAAGGCGCCGCCGCCCTGCTTTTCCTGCAGGGCGGCGGCGCCTTTTCTCTGCCCGGGGCCTTCGCCGCCGGTTGCGGTGCTACTTCTTGCCGGGCTTCCGTCCGGCCTTCTTGGCTGCCTTCTCACGGGCAATCAGTACCTTCTCGTCCACGGGGGCCGCACCGCTGGCACGCAGCAGGCGCTGGTATTCCATGGCCTCGTCCTGGCGGGCCTTCTCGGCACCGGAGGCAATCTTCGCGCGCAGGTGCTCCTGTCCGTAGCCGAACGAGTCGACCAGGTCCAGGGCGTGCGGGCGGATCTTGGCCAGCAGGCGGTTGATGTACGGGCCCAGCGTGCGTGCCCGCTGCGCGGACAGGCGGCCGTTCATCAGGTACCAGCCCAGGTTCTTCTCGATCAGGCACAGCCCGAACAGGTCACGGACCCAGGTCATGACCTGGCGTGTGCCGGCGTCGTCAATGCGGTCCAGGGCCCGGGTGAAGCCTTCCCACTGCAGCAGCTCGGCGTGGGCGCGGGCGGCTTCGATCAGGGCGTGCTGGTTTTCGTTGAAGACCGCCGCGCCCTTCTCCTTGGGCATGTTGCGGGCGGCCTTCAGCGCGCCGGCAACCTCGGCCACCATGGTGCTGACCCGGTCGGCCAGCAGGTCGTGCTGGGCCCGGGGATCACGCAGGGCGATGGCGGACTTCTTCTCGGAACCGGAGTCGGCAACCGTCTGCGCAATGCGGCGCAGGCCGGTGCGGTGGACGGTCACATCGGCAGCCTGTCCCACCACGTAGCGGGCCAGCACGCCGAAGTCGGCACCGGCGAATTCCTTGGCGTAGTCGGCCAGCAGGCGCTTGGCCACAAGCTGGAGCAGCACCGTGTTGTCACCTTCGAAGGTGGCGTAGATGTCCAGGTCGGCGCGCAGGGCAGTGAACCGGTTCTCGGCCAGGAAGCCGGCACCGCCGGTGGCTTCGCGGCATTCCTGCAGCGTGTCCAGGGCGTGCCAGGTGGAGAGGGACTTCAGCGCTGCGGCGAGGGTCTCCAGGTCCTGGCGGTCCTCGTCGGTGTCGTGGGCGCCGGAGAAGACGTCGTCGAACTTCTGCAGCAGTTCATCGTGGGCGAAGGACGCCGCGAAGGTGGTGGCGAGCAGCGGCAGCAGGCGGCGCTGGTGCTGCTGGTAGTCCATCAGCACCTCTTCGCGGATGTCGGAGGAACCGTTGAACTGGCGGCGTTCGGTGCCGTACTGGATGGCGGTCTTCAGGGCCAGTTTGCTGGCGGCAACGGCGGCGCCGTCCAGGGAGACGCGGCCCTGGACCAGGGTGCCGATCATGGTGAAGAAGCGCCGGCCCGGGCTGGAAATGGCGGAGGTGTAGGTCCCGTCCTCGGCAACGTCGCCGTACTTGTTGAGCAGGTTGGTCCGGGGAATGCGCACGTTGGAGAAGTGGAGCCGGCCGTTGTCGATGCCGTTCAGTCCGCCCTTGACGCCGTCATCCTCGCCGCCCACACCGGGCAGGAACCCGTTGTCGTCGCGCAGTTCGACGTAGAAGGCGTGCACGCCGTGGTCCACGCCCTTGGTAATCAGGTGGGCGAAGACCACAGCCGCTTTGCCGTTGACGGCGCCGTTGCCGATGTAGTCTTTCCACGCCGCACGGAACGGCGTGTTGATGATGAACTCTTCCGTCTCCGCGTCGTACTCGGCCGTTGTGGCGATGCTGGCGACGTCGGACCCGTGGCCGGTTTCGGTCATGGCGAAGCAGCCGGGAATCTCCAGGCTCATGATGCCGGGCAGCCACTTCTCGTGGTGCTCACGGTTGCCCAGGTGCAGCACGGCGGAACCGAAAAGACCCCACTGCACACCGGCCTTGATCTGCAGCGACGGATCGGCGGTGACCAGTTCCGCGAAACCGGCAACGTTTCCGCCGTGGTTGTCCTCGCCGCCCACGTACTTCGGGAAGGCGCGGTGGACGGCACCGGCGTCCACCAGGATCTTCAGCTGGCCCATGACCCGTTCACGGTGTTCGTGGTGGCTCAGGCCGGCGGGGGTGTGCAGTTCCGGGTGGCCGGCCAGCTCACGTGCCTGCAGGCGGATGTCCGCCCACTTGCCCAGCAGGGCCCGGCCCAGCGATTCGGTATCCACCACAGCGGCGTCGTTGTCGCTGATCGTTGCGCTGGCCGGCAGCTGGCGCTCGGTCGGGGAAAGTGTCTGCGTCATTGCGTTTTCCTTTAGGGGTTGTGGGGCCTTGGGGTAGGGGTAGCTGTATTCCTGGACAGGGGCGTATGCCCCTGGTCATAGCCGATGCCGTCGAACAGCCAGGCAGTCAGCTGATCGGTCATTTGCTCTTCGGTAGGCTTGCCGGGGCCCGGCGGCGCCGCAATCCAGCGTTCACCGGCGGCACGGATCATGCCCAGCGCCGCGGTGGGCCAGTACTGCGCGGTGGCGCTGGCTTCCGGCGGAACTTCCCGGCCGGCCAGATAGTGGCGCATGGCCGAATCCATCATGGCGGTGATGGTTTCGAAGAAATGGGACAGCGTGGTGTCCACCTGCTGATCAGGGCCGCCCTCGGCGAGCCGTCCGGTGACGAACAGGTAGACGTTCGGTGAGGTCTCCGCCATCTGGAGATACGCGGACACCATGGCACGCAACCCGGAACGGGGAGAGGTGGCGGTGCGTCCGGCATCCAGGATCTTCTCCTGCATGCGGGCGACCGCCGTTTCGCCCATTGCCTTCTGCAAGCCGGCCTTGTCACCGAAATACCGGTAGAACACGGACTTGGACGTACCCGAGGCCGCCGCAATCTCCTCCATGGATGCCGAGTACCCGAGCGTGTGCACGGCGCGCCGCGCCGTTTTGATGAGGGTACGACGGCGTGCGGCCCGGTGCGCTTCCCAGCGGAGCGCCCGGCCGTCCCCGGCAGGGGAGCCGGGGGAAGAATCCTCAAGTGCGTTGTTCACGATACCCAGCGTATCAGGTACGCTGGGTAACAGTAACTACCGTCACACTCAATGTGTCACCCAAACCCCCATGGACTCCCAAGGAGATCGACGAATGGCTGCACAGCCCGAACCCCTCGCCGCAACGCCCAACGCCGCGCCTGCCGTGCGCAAGGCAGTTGTGATCGGCGGCAACCGCATTCCCTTCGCCCGCTCGGGCGGAAAGTACACCTACAGCTCCAACCAGGACATGCTCACGGCAGCCCTCGACGGGCTGGTTGCCCGCTTCGGCCTGCAGGGCGAGCGGATCGGCGAAGTGGCCGGCGGCGCCGTCCTGAAGCACTCCCGCGACTTCAACCTCACCCGTGAAGCCGTCCTGGGCTCGGCACTGTCGCCGGAAACCCCTGCCTACGACGTCCAGCAGGCCTGCGCCACCGGCCTGGAGACCGTGGTCAGCCTGGCCAACAAGATCAAGCTGGGCCAGCTGGAATCCGCCATTGCCGGCGGCGTCGACTCGGCCTCGGACGCCCCGATCGCCGTGAGCGAAGGGCTGCGCCGCGCACTGCTGGACCTGTCCCGTGCCCGCACCACCAAGCAGAAGCTGGCCGCCGTCGCCAAGATCCGGCCCAAGGACCTGTCCCCGAACGCCCCGTCCACGGGCGAGCCGCGCACCGGCCTGTCCATGGGCGAGCACCAGGCCCTGACCACCGCCCAGTGGAAGATCACCCGCGAAGCACAGGACGAACTGGCGTTCAACAGCCACCGCAACATGGCCGCCGCCTACGACCGCGGGTTCTTTGACGACCTCGTGACCCCGTACCGCGGCCTGGCCAAGGACGCGAACCTGCGCCCGGACACCACCATGGAGAAGCTCGCCAAGCTCAAGCCGGTCTTCGGCAAGTCCCTGGGCGACGCCGCCACCATGACCGCCGGCAACTCCACCCCGCTGACCGACGGCGCGTCCGTGGTGCTGCTGGGCTCGGAGGACTACGCCCGCGAACACGACCTGCCGATGCTCGCCAACGTCGTTGACGCCGAAGCCGGTGCCGTGGACTTCGTACACGGCAAGGACGGACTGCTGATGGCCCCGGCCTTCGCCGTCCCGCGCCTGCTGGCTCGCAACAACCTGACCTTTGACGACTTCGACTTCTTCGAAATCCATGAGGCCTTTGCCGGCACCGTGCTCTCCACCCTGGCCGCCTGGGAGGATGAGGAATTCTGCCGCACCCGCCTCGGACTGGACGCACCGCTGGGCAGCATTGACCGCAGCAAGCTCAACGTCAACGGTTCCTCGCTGGCGGCGGGCCACCCGTTTGCCGCCACCGGCGGACGCATTGTGGCCTCGCTGGCCAAGATGCTCCACGAAAAGGGCTCGGGCCGCGGACTCATTTCCATCTGCGCTGCCGGCGGGCAGGGCCTCGTCGCGATCCTGGAGGCGCGCTGACCATGACTGATACCTACCTCAAGCTGGTCAACACCGGCATTACCAAGGACCTGTCCAAGAAGCTCGGACTGCCCCGGCCGGCCATCCTGCGCCGCTTCGACCCGGCCAAGCCGCTGGTGCCGGGACCGGTGCTGGTGCTGGGCAAGGGCGAGTCCGCCGATGACCTGGCACAGCTGCTGCTGTCCTGGGACCAGGATGTCCGCCGGCACGCGATGCCGAAGGAAAAGCTCGGCGCCATCCTCATTGTGCTCGACGACGCCGCGAACCCCGCCGACCTCGGCGAACCGGTGCTGGCTGCCGGGTCCGCCCTGCGCGGCCTGGCTCCGGGCGGCCGCGTGGTGACCGTTTCCCGTCCGGCCGCCGAGGCCCAGGATCCGGCGGCCGCAGCGGCCCGCCAGGGCGTGGACGGCACGC